>DLYX01000464.1 GCA_003447545.1 Deltaproteobacteria bacterium
ACTCGCCACCATGAGGGGCAAAGTCGGGATCTTTCTTCATATTGCCCCAGAGATCTTCCTTGTCCCATAACTCGCGGTAGGGACGTCCCTCCCAGGAACCCAGGTCGTACTCGCGCAGGCCCGGTTCGAGCTGAATTTCGACATCGACAGCGGCTGATATCGCGCGGGCCGTATCGTGCGCTCTCTGCAGATCGCTCGCGTAGATGGCGTCAGGCCGGAATCGCTTGCGGATCCCTTCGGCGACGCGGGCTGCTTGTTCCCGACCGTGATCCGATAGCGGGGTGTCCGTCGAACCATGCCAGATCCCACCTGTATTGGCGGCGGTCTGGCCATGGCGTACCAAAGTCAACACTGTGCGTTCCATTTTCTCGCCTCTCGAAATTTTCGCGCCAGGACTCAGGACATCAACCGGCGAAGAAAGCGGTTTCCGTAAAGGAATTTTGCGAATTTCTCCATTTGGGCTGCGCTTTCGGCGGTGTAGGGATAGCCGCCCTGCGATTTCTTCGCCTTGTCCACGATGATGGGGTGCGGGTGGCAATATCCACGGATGCCGGTTTCGCCGTTGACCTGCCCGACGCCGCTTGATTTCAGACCCCCGAAAGGAGCTTCGGGGATGCCGTAGGTCACCGAGATATCGTTCACAATGACACTTCCGGTCAGGATGCGTTTCCCCATCGCGAGCCCCTTGGCGAGGTCTGTGGTCCATACGGTGCCGGAGAGCCCATAATCGGAGTCGTTGGCCTTCTCGATCGCCTCCTCTTCGTCGGCCACTTTCTGGATGGCGATGATGGGGCCGAAGGTCTCTTTGGTCATCAGATCCATGGAGTTTTCGACTTCGGTAACGACTGTTGGCGGGAAAAAATAGCCGGGCAAATCGTCGCGTCGGTCCCCACCGAGCAGCACTTTCGCTCCCTTGGCCCGGGCATCGCGCATATGAGCCTCGATGATATCCATTTGCCGGTCCCAGAATACCGCTCCCACGTCGCCTTCTTCGGTGGCGCTTTGTTTCAGTTTGCTTGCCTGGTCGACGACCTTGGCCACAAAATCGTCATAGATCGCTTCGGGCACGTAAACGCGCTCGGTGCCGCAGCAATAATGACCGGTATTGAAAAAGGAGCCACGCAGTGCCCCGTCAGCGGCACGATCCAGATCCGCGTCACGGCAGACGATCATCGCATCCTTGCCGCCGAGTTCGAGAGTGCAGGGGATCAGGTTTCGACCACATGTTTCGCCGACTTTTCTGCCTGTAGCGACGCTGCCCGTGAACGAGACCTTGTCGAGGCCGGCGTCGAGCAGCGCGGCACCGGTCGCACCGTCGCCCTGAACGACCTGATAGACGCCTTCCGGGAAGCCCGCTTCCCGGGTAAATTCTTCGAATAATTTTGCCGAGAAAGGCGTAACCTCGCTCGGCTTGTGGACCACGGTATTCCCGGCCATCACGGCCTGCGCAAAGGGGTTGGCTGTCAGGGCGACAGGGCCGTTCCATGGCGTGATCAGACCGACGACCCCGAGGGGTTGATAGACCAAGGTGATTTTTTTCGAGAACCTCTGAAGGCCGGAGGCTCGACGCTCGGCCGTGCGCAGGTATTTCCCGGCTCGCTTTGCGTAGTGGGAGATTTGCATGCAGGCGGCGAACGCCTCCATCATCACCGCTTCGTTGCGCGTCTTGCCGGTCTCCTGAATGACGATATCGATCAGCTCGTCCATCCGCCGGACGGTCACATCCACCAATTTCCACAGAAACTCGGCACGTTGGTCAAAGCTGAGCGCGGCCCAGGCCGGTTGCGCTGCCCGCGCGCGAGCAACGGCTTCGTGAACTTCCTCATCTGTGCCTGCAGTGAACTCCCCGATAGACTCCATCGTGACGGGACTTTTGACGTTGTATTTTCGGCTCTCGCCGGTCGATTCCATCGGTTCGAAAATTGCCATATTACATTCTTTCTAAAGGTTGGGTCGCGAATCGGCGACTGCCTGAATACCTACTGGAATGCCGTTGAGAATCGCATTTCCCGAGGTTTTATCGACGGCGTTTTCGTCCGTCAGGTCGTTGGAGTTGGCCCCGGGCTGCAGGTGTCCGGCGACCGACATATGGGGTCGCGTTGCAGGTGTCCCGTACCCGTGCGGGAGGCTCACAACCCCGACGCGAAGTTCGTCGGAGATTTCGACCTCGGCTCGGACGGAGCCTGCGGCGGAGCTGATCTCGGCGAATTGTCCCGAGACGAGACCTCGGGCCTCGGCATCTCTGGGGTGTATAAGGAGGGTACAGCGGTTGGGGCCTTTGGCCAGATTTTTCAAATTATGCATCCAGGAATTGTTCGAGCGCAGGTGGCGGCGTCCGATCAGAACAAGCTCGGGGTGCTCTCGTTGCAGCAGGTCTTCCAGCCGTCGGGCGTCTTCACGCATGAGCGGTTGGTCGAGCTGGACCCGTCCGTCTGCTGTCGCCAACTGGCTTTCCAGTCGCGGCTCCATGGGGCCGAGATCGAGTCCATGGCTCGCCGCGCGAAGTCTGTCGAGTGTCATTCCCTCGCCAGCGAACTGGTTCCCTCGAGACCCGGCGCGGAGCATCCCGTCGAGGATCCACTCGGGTCCGGGCTGGTCGCCAAGCTGGCGTCGTGCTTCCTCCTGCGAAATCTCGGGGTTGGCGGAGCCGGGGCCTGCAATCCTCGCCAGGGTTCCGGCGCGAAGCATTTCGTCCATGGCGGGTCCGTCAGACCCATTGAGTCGCCCGCCGATTTCGCAGACGATCTCGTATAAATGCTTCACTCCCGGCGGTGCGTCCAGTACGGCGGGCGCCCATTTGGCGAAATTGCGAATCGATAAATTGTGGAAGGCGAGGGGATAATTTGTTCGCTCGAGCGGAGCGCTGGTCGGCAGGATGATATCAGCATGGCGGGGGGGGGGGCGGGGGGGGGGGGGGGGGGGGCAGGGCGGGCGGCGGCGCGGGCGGCGGCGCGCTGGAGGGTGGGGGGT
>DLYX01000044.1 GCA_003447545.1 Deltaproteobacteria bacterium
GCGTCAAGACCGAGGGCAAGGGCAAGCTCGGCACATCCGTCGCGGATTGTCTGGTCGCTGACAGCGGCGGGAAGATGCAAAAGTTGTCCGACAAGATCACCGAGGCCCAGACCGATCCCGACCGCGGGAAATGCATTGGTGCCGCCGTGCCGGACTTTGGCTACGTGCCGACCGGCGCCGCGATGGTCGCAGCAGCGCAGCCCCCTCAGGTGGCTTTCATTGCTGCGGTCTACGGGGATGACCCTGAAAGCGTGATCGTCGATTCCACGGATCGCGCGAATCGCAGCCAGGCGCTTTGTCAGGCCACGATCGAAAAATCGGCGAACAAGATCGTTGCCTCGGAAGTGAAATCCTTCAAGTCCTGCATGACTCGAGGCCTGCGTTCTCGCACGGCTCCCATCAGCGACGCGACAGAACTTGCAGCCTGCAGCAGCGATGCGAAACTCATCGAGAGGTCCGATAAGGATACCACCAAGCTGGTCGACCAGATCGGCAAGAAGTGCACCGAGAAATCCGTGGACTGGGCAACAGTCGTCGGCGGTGATTGTGCTTCGGAAGCTACACCCGCAGCCTATGCGTCATGTATTCAGACCAAGGCGAGCTGCGCGGCCTGCGAAATCATCAACGGCGGCTACGACCTCGCGATCGATTGCGACCTGCACGATAACGGAGCTGCCGACGGTTCCTGCGGAGACGTCCCTTCCACACTGGGTGCGTTTGTCGACGGGCCTGTCCTTTTCTGATCGAAATCCAATCCCCCCGGATTTTGGAAAAGAGCGCGGTTCATCCCGCGCTCTTTTTTTTTGTGAAACCGGATCCATTCGGCCCGGAAGGTATGCAGCTCAGGGGGCGCCGGCTGGGGGCGGGACTGGCGGTTTGGATTTCGATATGGAATTGAAGTGCATGTCCGCGCGTTCGTGTTGTGGGCTGCATCCATCATCATGAAAAGGAGAATTTTCGATGGCTCTTGATCCGAATGCCGTAGGCCAAACCGGTGAAACGCAACGACGTAGCTGGACTTCCAAGGATTCGCTGCTCTACGCGGTAGGGGTGGGGGCCGGAACTTCCGAGCTTGCCTTTACCACGGAAAATACCAAAGACGTTCCGCAGAGGGTTCTGCCGACGCAGGCTGTGATCCTGGGCGGTGGCGGTGCCCCCATGAACAAGATCGGGAAGTTCAATCCGGCCATGCTCGTGCACGGCGAGGAAGGCATCGAGCTCTTCGATGAAATTCCGCCCGAGGGAGAGATCGAGAGCACAGGCCGAGTCAAGGCGATGTGGGACAAGGGCGAGGGCAAGGGCGCTGTTGTGGAGCTCGAGTCCGAGTCCATCAACGTTGCGACCGGCAAGCCATTGCTCAAGGTTTTCATGTCCCTGTTTATCCGGGGCGAAGGCGGTTTCGGCGGCGAGCGAGGCGGCTCGGAGAAGGTCGTCTTTCCGGAGAGGAAGGCTGATCACGAAGTCACCTACACGACTCGTGAGGATCAGGCGCTGACCTACCGTCTCTCGGGCGATCGCAACCCGCTGCATTCCGACCCTTCGTTTGCAGCGATGGGAGGCTTCGACAAGCCGATTCTGCACGGCCTATGTACCTACGGGTTCTCCGGACGGGCCCTGCTCCATGCTCTGTGTGGAGGCGATCCCTCCAAGTTTGGCTCGATGTATGGCCGATTCTCCAAGCCCGTGCTGCCGGGGGACGCTCTGACCATCGCCATGTGGGAAGACGGCGATCGGTTCCTTTTCCAGACCAGGAATCAGAACGGGGACACCGTAATCGATCAGGGCCGCTTCACGCGTCGCTGAGTCCTCGTTTCGGACGAAAAAAACCCGTCAGGCACGAAGCCTGACGGGTTTTTTTGTTCATTGGCCGGCGCCTAGCCTCTGTCGAAACGTTTTCGGGCGGCCGTGGCGATCAGGTCAGCTGTGCCGTCGATGCCAAAGGTGGCCGTATCGATGCAGATATCGAAGTCCTGCGGCCGGATCTGGTCGATCCCGAAGTCCTGTTTCAGGAATTCGAGCCGGCTTTTTTCTTCCATTTCGAGGATCTTCTGGACGTCGGCCGCATCGATTCCGGTCTTTTTTGCGTGCCAGTCGACACGGTCGGCCAGTGGGGCGGACAAAAGCACCCGAAGCGTGGTCTCCTTGGGCAGAATGAAGGCCGAACCGCGACCGACGATGACCGCGTTTCCTCGATGTCCGATGTGGCTGACAACGTTGACGAGATCCTTGAGATAGTCACTTTCATTAAAGGATTTCGAGCTGAAACCGTCGAGAATATGACGCTCGATAGCCGTTCGGAAATGCTCATCGAGATTCGCGACCAGGCTCTCGCGGATATTTTCTTCTTTCGCGATTTCCTCAACGATTTCCTTGTCGAAAAAGCCGAAACCAAGGAGTTCCGAGACTTTTTTCCCGATTACGGTGGCTCCCGAGCTGGGCAGGCGATGGATCGATACCGTCGGTCCTTCCTGCTTGCCCTTGGCGGCAAGGCGCTCTTTTTCCCAGAGCCCTACCTGAGCATCAACGAGTTGCTGGATGTTGTGAACGGCCATGGTTCCTCCGGTTCTTTCGGTGCTGACTGGCGGCTCTGATGCCGCGGACGAAAAACCTAACAAGGGAAGCCGGATTTCGCATCCGCGCAGCCGTGCTAGAATTTGAGCCAGCCATGCCGACTTTTCGATTCGATCTGCGCACCCTCCCGCCGGAGGCCGAAGCCTTGCGGGGCGAGGTTAGAGAATTTCTTGCGACGAACCTGAAGGACTTTCCCCCTGAGGGCCGAGCTCGCACCTGGTTTGGTGTCGACCATGCCTTTACCCGCAAGGTGGGGGAGCGGGGCTGGATCGGGATGACCTGGCCTCGATCATACGGCGGTCAGGAGAAAAGTTTCCTCGAGCGCTTTGTCGTCCTCGAGGAGATGTTGGCCGCAGGCGCGCCGGTGGCCGCCCATTGGATGGCCGATCGTCAAAGCGGTCCCTTGCTGCTGCGCTTTGGCACCGAGGAGCAGAAGAAGCGGATTTTACCGGGTATCTGCCGGGGTGAGACCTATTTCTGTATCGGCATGAGCGAACCGGACTCCGGGTCGGATCTCGCCAGCGTGCGCTCGCGCGCCGAGAGAACCTCTGATGGTTGGCGTCTGGAGGGCACGAAGTTATGGACGAGCGGTGCGGCGACAGCTCATTTCATGGTGGGTTTGTTTCGCTCGGGTACCGAAGCGGAGCGGCAGGCGGGTCTCTCCCAATTTCTGATTCCAATGGATACCCCCGGGATCGAGGTCCGACCGATTCGTGACCTTTCCGGCAGTGAGCATTTTTGCGAAGTTCATTTCACCGATGTCGAATTGCCGCCGGATGCGCTGATCGGAGAAGAGGGCAAAGGGTGGCCGCAGGCGATGGCCGAGCTGGCCTATGAGCGAGCGGGCTCCGAGCGATATCTGTCTTGTCATCCGCTGATGGAAGAATTGGCTCGAGAATTGGGGCCTGCCCCCGATGTGCGGGCCACGGTAGCCATGGGTCGGCAAATCGCCTGGCTGTCCACCATGCGGACCATGTCGACCTCGGTGGCCAGCTTGCTGGCCGCCGGCGAGAATCCTGAACTCGAAGCGGCGGTGGTCAAGGATGTGGGTGCGGTCTTCGAGCAGGATCAACCGGGGATCGCACAGGAACTTCTGCCGCTGCCGCCGAGCAGGGACCCGGAGGCGAAGGTATACCAGAAGATGCTCGCCCATCTGGTGATGAATGCTCCTTCGTTCTCCTTGAGGGGCGGTACCCGTGAAATTTTACGAGGGATTATCGCTCGTGGATTGGGGCTACGATGAGTGACAATCACCCGATGCTGGCGGAGGCTGCAGAGCGCTTTTTCAGCGCGAAGGTCGACCAGGAGGCAATTCTCGCCTTCGAGCAGTCCGGGCTGGATCACACCCTCTGGGCTGCGGCCCGAGCGCTCGGCCTGTCGCGCCCCGGCGAGAGTGTTGACGCGGGTGAGGGGTGGCAGGCGAGTGAAATCGTGCTCCGAGCCGGAGGTCGTCATGCGGCGCCGATGCCTCTGGCCGAGGAAGTTGTTGCCGCGCAGCTCGCGTCCGCCGCGGGGATTTCTCTGCCGCCTGGGTCGGTCGGGGTTGGTCTTGCCTGCCGGCCGGCCGAGGATCCGGGACTTTGGGCCTGCGACGCCCCCTTCGGACGTGACCTCGACCATCTTCTCGTCGTCGGTGGCGGGGGGGATGGCTTGGAACTTCGGCTGCACGCTTGTACGGGAGCACCGCATGGCTCGGGCGAAAATGTCGCTGGAGAACCGCGCGACGTCCTCCTGGTCGATCCGCAGTCAGCGATCGAGAACAAGGTCGTCGATCTTCCCGAAGATGTTCTTACCACTTTGCTGGCGGCAGCGCGGACCTCGCAAATGGCTGGCGCACTCGAGACGATCCTCGCGCTTTCGGTCGCTTATGCTCGCGAGCGGGAACAATTCGGTCGCAAGATCGGCAAGTTTCAGGCCGTCCAGCAGCAACTCGCGGTCCTTGCCGGGCAGGTCGCGGCCGCAGGGGTGGCGGCGGCCGATGCGGCGCGTGCGCTGGATCAAAGAGGGTTGCCGGCGGCAAAGTTTGGTTCGCCCGAGGATCCCAGCTTCGAGATCGCTGTGGCCAAAGTAGTGGTGGGCGAGGCCGCGGAGTTCGGCCCTCGAATTGCGCACCAGGTTTTGGGTGCGATCGGCTTCACGCACGAACATCGGCTACAGTTCTTCACGCGCCGGTTGTGGGCATGGCGGGCCGAATGCGGCAGTGCCGCTTTTTGGGCAGAACGATTGGGCCGCTTTGGTCTTGCTACGGAGAACGGCGGATTGTGGAAGATTCTGACGGATCGATCGGGCCCGGCGTAAGAGACCAAGGGCCCGCGGGATTGAGACCGGCGGCGAAAACAAGTTAAGAAAGCCTATGGGCGTTGGGCGACTTGAGGGTAAAAAAGTCCTGATCACCGGTGGAGCGTCCGGGATCGGTCGGGAGACCGCGGAACGCTTCACATCCGAGGGGGCTCAGGTGGGTTTGATTGACCGCGAGGGCCCCGCTGTAGCCTCCGTCGGCAGCGCGCTGGAGGCGCCGTCGCAGGAAGCCGACCTGACGGATGCCGTCGCTGCCGAGGGCGCCGTCAGGGCGATCCACGAGGCGCTAGGCGGTATTGACGTGTTGGTCAATAACGCCGGGGTGGGGTCTGTTCGTCGATTGCACGAATATTCCGTGTCAGAATGGGATCAACTGGTCGCAGTGAATCTGAATGCTGTTTTCTACGTGCTTCGTCCCGCTCTGCCCCTGATGTTGGCGGGCGATGGTGGTGTGGTGATCAACAATGCCTCCGGGAGTGCGGTTCGGCCGACACGCGGTGAGGCCCCCTATGCGGCGGCCAAGGCGGGTCTGGTTGCGCTTACCAGCAATATTGCGCAGGAATACGGCCCTCGAATTCGCGCGAATTGCGTCTCCCCCGGGGTGATTCGAACCCCGATGTCGGAAACACTTTTCTCCGCGCCGCAACTCCTCGAACCCTTTCTGGACGCCAACCCGGCCGACCGCGCGGGAACCGCGGCTGACGTGGCGAGCCTGTTCGTATTTCTTGCGTCCGATGAGTCGAGCTATCTGAATGGACAAAATCTCGTTCTGGATGGGGGTGGCGGTCTGGCCCAACCCGGAATCGATGATGTTTTACGGTTTGCTGTTCCACCATTGGAGCCCCGAAAAAAGGATTGAAAATGTCGCTTTCGTACGATGAATCTATCGCTCAAGCTACGGCCCCCGGAACCCTCTTCGAAATCGAGGATATCAAAATTCGGGGCCAGGATTATCGATGGTTCAAGAACACCCCACCGAACCTGAGGGGGCTGTTTGATGTCGCGCGTCTGCGCGGCGACGACGACTTTCTGGTCTATGAAGATGAGCGCTGGAGTTTCGCGCGCACCATGGAGCACGTCGATGCGTTCGGTGCCTTGTTGGTCGAGAAGTACGGAGTGAAAAAAGGCGATCGCGTGGCCATCGGAATGCGGAACTTTCCGGAATGGATAACTGCATTCGCCGGGATCACCTCGATTGGTGCGATCGCGGTTTTGGTGAACGCATGGTGGACCACGGACGAGTTGCAATATGGACTGTCCGATTCGGGAAGCTCGGTGCTGATCTGTGATGAGGAGCGGATGCGGCGCGCCGAAACGGTGATCGGTTCTCTGGGCGTGAAGGGGATCGTGGTTCGTTGCGAAACTCCATCTCCGGGGTTTGACCGATTGACGGATGTCATCGAGCTCGGGCAACCGCTCCCTCAAGTGGAGATCCTCCCCGACGACGACGCGACGATCCTCTATACATCGGGGACAACCGGCTACCCCAAGGGCGCGGTGTCGACGCAGCGAGCTGTCCTCAGCGGTTTGATGGCTTTTGCCTGCGGCGCGACGGCCACGGCTGCGCGCAGGGCGCGGCCATCGGATTCACCGGCACCGGAAAGCACTCTTCCGGCTCCGTCCTGTTTCATTTTGATTGTGCCGCTTTTCCATGTGACGGGCTGTGTCGCGGTCATGCTGAGTTGTTGGCTCGGTGGTTCTCGTTTGGTCATGACTTATAAATGGGAACCCGAGCGAGCGCTGCAGTTGATCGAGCGGGAGAAGGTGACGCATTTCATCGGTGTCCCCACCCAGAGCTGGGACCTTCTCGAGTGCGATAAATTCGATGATTATGACACCTCGAGTTTGACCAATGTGGGCGGCGGCGGCGCACCGGCTCCGCCGGAGCTGGTGAAGAGAATCGATGGCTCCTTCAAAAAGGGTCGTCCCGGGATTGGCTATGGCATGACCGAGACCAATGCCTACGGGCCGCAAAATAGCGGCGACGATTATTTGCGCAAGCCGACGAGCGCGGGACGCACGGTGCCCATCGTCGAAATGGCGGCCATGGACGCAGACGGCAACAAGTTGGGCGTCGGTGAGGTCGGCGAGCTTTGCTTCCGTGGGCCCAACTTGATTCGGGGCTATTGGAACAAGCCGGAGGCAACGGCGGAAACGATCGTGGACGGGTGGCTGCGCAGCGGCGACATCGGGCAGATAGACGAAGAGGGATTCGTCTACGTGCAAGACCGGGCCAAGGATATGGTCTTGCGTGGCGGCGAAAATATCTACTGCGCGGAAGTGGAGGCTGCGATCTATGAATTTCCGGCGGTTTATGAGGCGGCGGTCTTTGGCCTGCCGCACGAGCGCCTTGGCGAGGAAGTCGCTGTGGCAATCTACCCGCGGGAGGGTCAGGAATTGGATACCGACGCCTTGCGCACCTTTCTCGGCAAGACCCTTGCCAGTTTCAAGATCCCGGCGCACGTCCATATCGCCTCGGAACCGCTTCCAAGAAACGCTTCCGGCAAGATTCTGAAACGCGACCTGCGCGACCTGCTGCAGGCCCGGAGCGCATGATCAAACCTCGAATGCGACGACTACGAGCCAAGACGGTTGTTCTTGGCGCCTTCTTGCTTATGGCCGGGGCGGTGGGTTGTTCGCAAACACCTCGTGGCCCCTGTGAGGCGGGTGTGCCTCTGGGGACGATTTGTGGTTTTTCCAATCCCGAGGACGTCAGTTGGTCTCGCGAAAACGCGGCATTGATCGTCAGCGAGATGGCACGCCCCGGGACGCCGGGTGCTCTGGCACTCTACGCCCCCGAAGGGAAGGCCCCGCGTCGCCTCTGGCCGACGGGTCGGGCAGGGGAGTTCGATCGGCGCGAGGGCGTTGGCGCGCCGGATTGTCAGCCGCCGAAGGCTGAAATTTTCGCGCCACATGGGATTCATGCCACGACCGACGGTCGATTGTACGTGGTGAACCACGGGGGGCGTGAGTCGGTAGAGATCTTCTCGCTTGGAGGAAGCGCGGGTACGACCCGCGCTTCCTGGCAAGGTTGCATCGAGCTTCCGGCGGGCACTTCGGGAAATGACCTGACGGTCGCGAGTGATGGCGAGGTGATCGTCTCCAACTATATGTCCTCCATGGATTCGCTTTGGGCGAATCTCCGCGTCGGTTTTGGTTTGCCGACGGGAGACATTCTTGGATGGGTTCCGGACGCAGGTTGGCGACACCTGCCGGGCACCGAGGCCAGTGCCCCGAATGGTGTTGCCGTGAGTCCCGACGGGCGGAATTTGTTCTTTGTTGAGACCGGCGGACGACAGTTGGTTCGTTTGCGACGCGCTGACGGCGGCGCCCGCGTCGAGGTCGCGATCGACGGAGCACTCGATAACCTCTCCTGGACCCGCCGCGGTAACCTTCTGGTCGCCTCTCACGATTCGGTCTCGGCGTTTCTCGGTTGTGTCACAGCAGGAACCTGTCGAGCGCCTTGGTCCATCTGGGAAATCGATCCCGATACGCTGACCGTACGCCGGATCTTTCAGCACGACGGCTCGATTGTCGGCGCGGTGGCTTCCGCAGCCGAGGTTGGGGATCAAATCTATCTCGGTCCCGTTTTTGGCGACCGGATCGGCGTATGGCAACGCCCGCGGCCCTAGCGGCAGGGGGCGGGTCGGGAGAGGCTCAGCGGCGCAGTCGGTTGCTGCCCAGGCGAAGAGCATCGATGACCGCATTGCGTAATTCGCGCGGGTCGATGATATCGTCGTAGCCAAACCTTTCGACCAGAGACCAAGGCCCGGCGGCTTCACGTGCTTCCACCTCCGCCTGAGCTTCCTCGGCGAGACCCGCAGATCGTCCACCGCTGGCTGCCGGCATGGCGCCGAGGGTGGCTGTTGGCAGCGCGAGACAGGTCGTCTGCCGGTCGAAGGGGTTCTGGCCCATGATCGTGGTTCCGAAACCGAATGCCTTTCGGATGGTGATGTGGATCTTGGGCGATTGAAGTTTTCGTTGCGCGGCGAACATCCGTCCTCCCCAGCGGAGAATCCCCGCTCGCTCGGATGCAGTTCCGGCCATGAGGCCCGGGTTGTCGGCGAGAAAAAGGAAAGGCAGACCAAAAGCTCCAGTGTGCTCGATGAAATGTGCGCCCTTGATGGCCGCATCGGCATCGATGGCACCGGCGCGTATCGCCGGATTGTTCGCGACCACGGCCAGCGGTGTCCCACCGACAAAAGCCAGTCCGGTGACCAGCGAAGCACCAAAGTCGGGTTGGACTTCAAAAAAACTGTCGCCGTCAGCGATCAGCGAGATCACGCCGCGAATGTCATAGCCACGGCGATCGTTCACGGGGATTTTGTCGAGAAATTTCTCCAGCCGAGCAGGTTCGGTTTCCACGCCGGAGCGGGAGGGCAGGGCCCCATTGGCGTCGGTGGGGAAATAGCTCAGGTACTGACGCGCCATCCGGATGGCATCGTCGTCGTCCTCTGCCAGATTTTGGATGACGCCGGAGGTCTCGAGTGCGACCTGTGGGCCACCGAGTTCTTCCTTGGACACCACTTCGCCGGTCCCTGCCGCGACCAGAGGTGGGCCTGCGGTGAAAATGGCAGAGGCGGGTGTCATGATCGAGAAATCCGAGAGCGGCGCAGTCAATGCACCGTGGCCGGCGGATGCGCCGAGCACCAGGCAGACCATGGGAACCCTGCCCGAGAGGTCGGCCAAAGCCAGGAGGTCGTTGGGGACCCTGCCACCGCCTTCTTCGGTGAGTCGGTGGCCTGCGCCATCGAGCAGAAATACCAGAGGATGCTTTTCCTGTGCGGCGAGATCGGCGATGCGGAGGCGCTTCGCCATGGAGGCGGCGCCGATCGAGCCGCCTTGCACGGAGAAGTCCTCGGCGCCC
>DLYX01000420.1 GCA_003447545.1 Deltaproteobacteria bacterium
CCCCTCGGCACCCGGAACCACGCCCTCGTGGAAGGCCCTTGCTCCCTGAGTGGGAGCGGTGGCGGCGGTCAACTGGAATGCAGGAGCCGCAGCGATCCCTCTCTATTTGCGTCGGTTCAGGGCCTTCATGTTTCCTACCGCCCGCGGCGTTTGGAGACACAGATGCTCTCTCTCCCGTATTCGTGGCCGGCGGTGGAAGAGAGAGCCTCGCCGGGTAACTCGCTCCCTCCTCCCGTTCAAAGCAGTCGCTCCGTCAATACGTGAAGGGCCAGGTCGGCCACATCGATGTATTGCCCCACGGGTAGCAGGAGCTCGTTCCCGCTGCGGGCGGAGTGCCCATGACCGACCCGTCCGGTTGTATGGTTCCACAGGGCTGGTCGAGGCATGCCTTGGTACCCGAGTTGCAGGTGTCCAGCGTCGTGCCGCCGGAGGAGCTCTGCGGGAAGGCGAGGAAGGGAAGAGCGAACCCGAGCTGGCGGCAACAGCCACTCCCCGCGACCCCGTCCTCTGCGTAGGGCACATAGCCTGGCTCGCAGATTCCGTGGCTGCGAGCGATCTTGCACGATCGGCAGTCCGTGGGAGCCTGCACGGCGATCGGTCCTTGCGTCGAAGAGTTGTTGCCGATGTCCGGCTGGTTGTAGCAGTGCCCTCCGCAGTAGCCTGCGGGCGAGAGGAATCCGTCGCATTCGCCGTTCGCATTCGCTGCCAGGGCGCCGAACGTGAAGCCCGGAGGCTCGGGGTCCGAGCACTCCGAGGGGCATGCGCCGTTTGCCTGCCGGAATTCGAACCCTCGCTTGATTCCAGAGTTCTCGACGCGCTCGTACGCCTCCGTGCCCAGGTTGAAGAGTCCGCCCGGTCCGTAAGGGAAGCCGATCGAGTAGGCGCGGCCATCGTTCATGTAGCAATCCATCGACTCGCCGTTCTCGCCCTGCTGGCAGGCGTATCCGAGCCAGTACATGGAGCTCTCGTTGCCCTGCGTCGCAACCGAGAGGCAGGTCGTGTTCGAGCCCAGCGAGGGGGCCTGCGCGCCGCAGTTGGTGCTGCACTGCGAGACGAGGCTCGCGCCAATCTGTTGACCCGTGTTGCTGAAGCTGGCGCCACCACTGGCTGAGTAGGCGATGTGCTGAGTTTCATTTGTCACCACGGCCTCGTAGAGATTGGTCACCGCGTTCGGATTGCTGAATACGAGCGAGGCGTAGTTCGTCGTGCCTTCTGCACCGGAGTTGGTCTCCGTGTTGAAGCCGAAGGCACCGCAGCCCCATGGGTAGGTGGTGCCGCTTTGCGCATCGGAGTTAAGCGAGGCCTGCCAAATGCCTCCAGCGTCCGTGCCGTAGTTGGTGATGCCGATGTAGGAGACCCCGGCGCCGCCGAGGTAGCCGCAACGATAGTCGTTCACCATCACGCTGCTCATGATCGAGTTGTCTTTGTCGCCGTTGTATCCGTCCATCTCGTCGCAGCTTCCGCCCACGGCGGCGGCAACCGTGCAGGGCACGCCGCTGCCGTCAGAGCTGCAGTTCCCGTAGGTTTCAAAAAGCGTGGGCAGAGAATCCGACTCGGTCGCCGAATTGGAGGTCCAGGGTAGCTTGGCGGTATCCAGCGGCTGGTAATTGCCGCAGCCGAGGTAGGTGCAACCCTCACAAAGCATAGAGAGGTTGTCCGCGTCGGTCACATCCATGCCCGCCGGGGTGTACCAATCCATCTTGGGCCCGGTGCCTGGTTGCCCGGCGGTGCCGACCTGGCAGGCGCCGACGTTGCCGAGCATTGGACCCGCGAGAAGCAGGGACGGTTCGGAAACACAGGCCTGGCAATTGGTCAGGGCCGTGGTGCGCTTGTACTGTGCCCAGCCGGTGTCCACGCAGTAGCTTACGTCGGAATCTGAGTCCGAGTAGACGAACGACGGGCAAGTGCCCCCGACCAGCCCCACCAGCGGCGAGCAGGTGTTGGCCACGGCACAACCGTCGGTACACGAGCTGCCCTGCGCCTCGAAGCTGGCCGTGATGCTGCTGGAGTCGTTGGTCACCTTCAGCGGGTTGCAGGCCATGGCCTGCTGCTCGGCCGTCGAGGTGAAGATGTCGGTTACCTCGTCGGAAGCACATTCGGCGGGGCAGCCGTATTCTGCATCCGAGGCCATCTGCGCAGCCTCGAAAGTATAGGGCTGCAGGGTCAGGCCATCGAAGTAGCCGTAGCGCGGCGCCTGGCCGCCCGGGGTGGCAAAGACCGAGGGGCAGTCCTCGTTGGACTGGATCGCGCCGGCCATGTTCGGCGTCGTGTCGCTCGTGGTGCGGTTGTAGTTGATCAGGTTGGCGCGACACTCATGCGGGTTCTTGAGTGCGTACTGGTAGAGCGCACCCGTAGCCGTCCAAGGCATCGTGTCAGAACATTGTCCGTACCTATGGTCGAAGGTGTAGCCGGTGCACCAGGGGTAACTCTCGTCCTGGCAGCTGAAGCTGGGGTCGTTGACATAGCCCGGCTGGCCGTCGAGCACCTGGGCGCTGGCGGGTGTTCCCGCGTTGGCCACGCAGGAAGAGCCCCCATTGTAGGAGGCATTCGAGCCGTTGCTCCAGGGCGCCGCATCGAAGTTGATGTTGGCCTTCTGGATCCAGCCGACAGGTTGTCCCGTGTACTGATCGCTTGCGGCGCGCGTGCCGGTGCCAGGCAGGTTGAAAGAGGCCGAGGTGACGAGGCCCTCGTAATCGATAGCGAGATCCAGGCAGCTCCCGGTGGCGCAATCACTGTCCTGGGTGCATGCCTGCGGGGTGCAGCCGCCGTTCACGCAGGCGCCGGACGCGACGGTGGTCGCGGGGAGCGCGCAATAGCGCGTGCCGGTGTAAGTCGGCCATGATTGCAGCCCGCTGCGATCCGCCCCGGGGATCGGGAGGTCCGTGACGAGGTAGCGCAGGTAGAGCTCGTAGAGCATGTTGAGACGCCCGGCATAGAGGTAAGCGAGTTCCAGCTGGGCTGCGTTGTACGGGGCACTCATCTCCGCTGCGCTCACGCCGCACTTCGCCGAGTTGCCCTTGCACGAAGGGTATTTGCACTTCCCGGGTGCGCCGCCGCAGATCTGGCCGGTGGAGCTGGGATTGCAGGCCTGGCCACCGGTGTTCAGGGGGGCGTTGTCCGCGCAGACGAAGCCGTTCGGCACGCAGGCCTCGTACTGCTGCATGTTCAGGCAGGCATAATCGCTGTCGGTTGGACCGCCGTAGTAGGTGGCCGGCGCGCCGCCGAGCTGTCCGACCGCGGGGAAGAGCTCCGGGTTGTTCGGTACCGGTCCGGCCGGGAGGTTGGCGAAGAAGTTGAAATTATTGACCGTCCATTCCATCTGGAAGGCCTCAAAGATCACCGTCCGGGCTTGGTGGGTGTAGGACGTGAGCGCCTGGTTGTAAGCGTCGATCAGGGCGACGATATTCTCCAGGTCACCATCCGCCACGAGGTTTCCGTCCGGGCCCGATGTCCGCACCGCCTTCGCTGCGTCGAGGGCCGCGCTCAGCTGGCCGCCGTTGCCGAGGAGGTTGCCGTAGAGCCCCTCCAGCGTCTGAATCAGGGTGGTGTCGCTGTCGTATTGGAGGCACTTCCAGACGTCCGTGGTGCACTTGGTGCTGCCGAGGTTCGTGCCGATCATGTTGGTCAGCTGGTCCTGGAAGGCGGACGAGTTCGCGGTGGTCCAAGTCTGCAGCGCATAGAAGTTCTCGTAGCTCTGTAGCTCGTTGGCCGTATCGCAGGGGATGGCGCCCTTTTCCGGTCCCGGGACGTTGCAGAGGCCCTGAATGGCCGGGCCCGTGTCGGACTCCCAGAGTCCGGCCGCGTACATGAAGCCGCCCAGCAGCCCCGGGGTGGTGAAGGTGCAGTTGCCGGACGGACCATTCGGATTGGCCGTGATGCACGGGCTGTCCTCGGTCACCGAGGGTGAGAACTGGGTGAACTCGGCTTCGAAGGCCTTGTTGTACAAATCGCCCTCCGCGTTCTCCACCGCCTCCCATGCCGTGAAGAAGGCGTTGTCCGTCAGGTCCAGCTGGTCCTGTATCTGCAGGACCTGTTGGCCCTGGAACTGCACGGCGTCCGCCAGGTTGTCGATTTCCTGCTGCATGCAGCTGCTCGCTGCGTTGCCACCTGCATTGGAAAGAGAGGTGCCGGCAACTGATGCGCTGCCGCTCGCAATGCCTATTACGAGCGGGAAATCTGCCTCCGGACCCAGCATGATCGCCGCTGCGGCCCCGCCAATGGTCAGGACTCCGCTGACGATGGAGGAGATGAAACCGCCTTTTGACTTCGTGCTGCCGCAGTTGTTGCCCGAGGCGGCGGCGGTGCGTGCGACACTGCTGGTCGTGGTGAGGTCTGCCGGTTCGAGCGCAAAGATGTTGGCGATCTCCGCGTGGTCGATTAGCCCCGCAGCATGCTTCAGCGTACTGAAGGGCTCTCCGGGCTGCCAGTCTTCTCCGAAGGCCCAAGCGACCCCAAGGCGACCAAAGTTGGCTCGTTCGAGGCCGGAGATGGATATGTTGCGCCGATCGGTACCAACGGCGCCGCGGTCATCGGTAACACGCAGTAAGACCTCGTAGTCTCCGGGTGCCAACTCGACGAAGGCGACGGGGGTCGAGGTACCTCCGGGTCCATAGAGTTTACGACCGGATTGCTTTTCAAAGACCTCGTAGGTCCAGAATCGGATTTCGCCGTCGCGGTCCTTCGAGCCGCGCCCATCGAGACGAATCCAGTTGAGTTGATCGCGGTCGCGAGTCAGATTTTCGTACCGAATACTGGCTTGGGGGTTTCGATTTCCCGAATTTCCGCCATGTCCATTGCTGCTTCGCATTGATTTGAGGTCGAAACAGTCCGTGCACGAACGTCGCTCTGAGCATTTCCAGTTCTGGGTCACCGACCAGGTCCGTGGTGTTTTCTCGCCGACCTTGAGAGTGATGGCGGAGCGCAGGGTTGCGACCTCTTCGCCCGCAAGACAGGCCGCCGGAGCCGCGATTCGAGCCCGACTAATCTGGGCACTGATCCGGACACGGCCCGCGCGTTCCGTTACGCGGATGCGGGTTCCCGAGCGATCGCGACCCGGTAACTCGAACTTTGCACGATCGGGGCGTGCGCCGCGGCTGGCCTCGAGCAGGGTGGTGTCCAGATCTGCGCCGTCAACCGAAACTAGCGCGGTACCGTCCAGTTCGCTGAGAAGCGCACTGGCGTCAACTGTGGCGCCGGCCGAGAGATCTTGGCCCGTCTCATCCGCCGCGAAGCTCATCTCCAAGCGCAATGAGCCTGTTCGACTGGTGTCGCCGGTGCGCTCGGCCCGCCCCGAGGACTTCAGAAGTTCGGGCGACGATGCCCGGGATGCTTCGGCTGGGAGCAGCAGGACGAGGCTGAACACAAGGCTGAGAACGCGACTGAGGTGCATGGTTTCTCCTGTTGGGGGCGAGGTCACAAGATCTGGTTGGTAGCAATTTAATACGGTAACGGTCCGTCTTTGAATGGGTCAATAAGGAGATTTCCCTGACTGGGGGGCATTGGCTGGAAGAGAACTCTTGGAAAGAGGAGACGGCCTTTCAAGCCGTGGGTCGCAGGTTTGAGCCCTGCCTGGCGCGTTTCACGCCCGAGTCGATCCGAAAACAACCCTGGACCACCGTCTTCCTTGCTGTCCACCGGCAAAGCGTGCGAAGAAGGCAAGTCTTGAATTCCTCTGAAGAAATCCCCTCGGCACCCGGAACCACGCC
>DLYX01000500.1 GCA_003447545.1 Deltaproteobacteria bacterium
AATTCATCAATTCAATGATCCATGAAGTATGGAAATGATGCGGGCGAGTCAAGCCCTGTTCCGTCTCGAACCGGTGTCGGGCCGGGCCCTTCCGGGCGGAGCGATGGTCCACAGCCACGCATTGTGGCCGATTTCCTGAGGCAATCCCTCGGAAATTCGTCCAGATCCGTATGAGCCATCCCGCGAAACCTTCGGCGCGGTGGCAGCGACGCCGCGTCCTGTTTCGAGGGTACGAGAACCTGCAGCAATTCCTCCGGAGACGACAGGTTCGGCGTCCGGCGGCATCCCCGGAGAGGTTTGGGCGCGAGATCTCTGCGGCTGCTGGCCGGGGCGGCACAGCTTTCCGGCCGAGCAGTCGGTCTCTTGAATCTGCGATGGAAAGGGGATAACCCCGCAAATTCGGAATTTTCTCCATAGCCCTGACTGTCCGATGCGGCAGCCTTGTTCGGCCGGGATCATTTGCCTGGCGCCAGAGGATACGAAAAATGAAATTGTCTATTTGGTTGGTGGCAGCAGTCATTGGTCTTGGCGCGAACTTCGCGGCCGCGAGTGAAACCGTCGTTGTTGATCGATCCATGTCGGAACAGGAAGTGCTGGATGCGCAGCAAGGATGGTGCAAGGCGTTGCTCGATATCGGCAATGTCCACACGAAAGAAGGCCACGCGGCTGCCAAGGCTCTCGCGGGCCAGGTAATTGATGGGGCGTACGCGTATCAGATGGGCGCCGTTCTCTTTAAGCCCACACTGACGGTGAACCCGCAGACCTTCCGTACGACCCGCGATGGCGCGCTGTCCTATTTTGTCGGAGGAGACTCGGCGTTCCCCAACGACGATGGTTTTGCGCTCAAGGGCTGGAAGAAGTGCGAGATCGAAAACGCGGCCATCTTCATTACGGGCGATAGCGCAACGACCATGGGGAAAGTGCATTTTACCGACAAGGACGGAAACAAGACCTCGGTCGACAAGACCTGGGTGTTCGTCAAAGACGACTTGGGAACGCCGAGAATCGCCACGCACCATTCGTCGCTGGAGTATCAGCCCTAGAAATTGGACCAGGCCGCGCGGGCAGGTCCAACGAGCAGGGCTGCGCGGCAAAGACCGATTGACTTGCTTGGCGCTCGGCTAGCTCGAGCCCTGAGCTTCGGGGCTCGGCTGACCAGCCAGAAGTCTGCATGCGCCCCCGGCACGGGCGCTGGCCCGGCCTGCCGCGCCCTCCTCAGGGCTACCAACTCCGTGATGGCCAAAGGCAAGCTCGAATACAAAGCCGGGCTGATTTTCGAGCGTGTGGAGGGAGGGCGATCCGCCCCCGGACCTGCGCTTGCTGATCAAGGATCCCGACGGTGACGTGCGGCTCGACCTTGATATGCCGGCGGGCCTCGGGACAGCCATGCTTCCCTTGGCTAAAAGAGGTTCCATTCAGTAGGCTGAGCCTCCGAGGTTTCAGGGTGATGGCGTTAGCATGAAATGGAACATTCCGACCCGTGACGGCGGATACAAAGCCGCGGCCCTGGCGCGTCAGGCGCGTTTGACCAAGCCCGCAGGCGCTCTGGGTGCATTGGAGGACGTCGCGGTCTGGTTGGCCGATATCCAGCAGTCCGACCAACCGATCGCCGACCCTGCGGCGACCATCGTATTCGCATCGGATCACCCCGTTTCCCGGATGGGCGTGAGTGCCTACCCGCGCGAGGTGACGCCGATGATGGTGATCAACCTCGCAACCGGCGGCGCGGCCGCTTCGGTTCTGGCTCGGATGAACGGCATCCCTCTTCATGTTGTGGATGTAGGCACCGAGGCCTACCCCGACCCCCAACCGGGACCGGGACTCCATTGGACCCGCGTCGATCCGGCAGGGGTCGTTGGCGACCTTGTAACGTCGGATGCAATGGACGAGCGCGCGCTCGAGGCTGCCCTCAGGGCAGGCGCAGAGGCCGTGGATGCGTTGCCTACGGGAACCCGGATCGCGATCTTTGGCGAAATGGGCATCGGCAACACCACCCCGGCGTCCGCCATCAGCGCTCGCTTGATGCAAACGACGGCAGCCGAAGTGGTCGGCCCCGGAACGGGCGTGCAGGGCGAAGCATTGGAAGCCAAACGCGCCCTGGTCGAGAAGGCTCTTGACCGAACGCCAGGTACAGACGAACCCCTTGCCGTGCTTCGCCGATTGGGTGGACGTGAGATCGCGGCCATTGTCGGCGCCATGGGGCGAGCGGCAGAACGGGGCATGGCGATCCTGGTTGACGGGTTCATCGTGAGCAGTGCAGCGCTGGTAGCCGCCCGACACGATCCGCAAATACGTGACCATATGTGGTTTGCTCATCGCTCCGGCGAGCCCGGCCATGCCCGGATTCTCGCATCATTAGGCGCCTCTCCCCTGATCGATGCCGGCATGAGGCTGGGCGAAGGGAGTGGCGCCTTGGCCTCCTTGCCGCTGATCCAGGCCAGCGTTGCCTTGCACAACCAAATGGCGACGTTCGAAGAGGCCTCCGTGTCCGACAAGGCAGAGTGATGCCG
>DLYX01000578.1 GCA_003447545.1 Deltaproteobacteria bacterium
CGAATAGCCGGCCATGTTCTGGATGGGTCGGACTTCCACGCCCGGGCTGTCCATGGGAACCAGCAGGCAAGTGATGCCTTCGTGCTTGACTCGGGCGTCGGGGTCGGTGCGCACCAGCAGAATCATCCATTTTGACCAGACAGCGCCACTGGTCCAGATCTTTTGCCCGTTGACGATATACTCGTCTCCCTCTCGTTCGCCGCGACATTGCAGGGCGGCGAGATCCGAGCCGACGTTGGGCTCCGAATAACCGGTGCACCACTGATATTCGGAGTTCAGGATGTCGGGGATAAAGCGCTTTTTCTGTTCCTCGGTCCCGTATTGGATGATGCCGGGTCCTACCCACGCCAGCCCCATGAAGCAGGAGCCCAGTGCTGGCGCTCGTCGCGCAGACATCTCCTCTTTGAGGATGACCTGTTTGGCGATGGTCCCGCCGCCGCCGCCGACCTCTTTGGGCCAGGTGTAGCCGACCCAGCCTTTGTCGCGGACCTTGCGATCCCATTCCTGAATGAATGCCAGGTCATTCTTTTTGGCATCCGCCGGCAGATTGGCGTCGAGAAATTCCCGAACTTCCAGGCGAAACGATTCTTCTTCTTCGGTGAATTTGAAATCCATCAGAGGCCTCCCAGTGCAGCTGCGCGTTCGTAGTGCCAATCGGCATCGCCAAAGGCGGGCCGAACCCATTTGGCCCTTTTCAGAAAGAGTTGCGCATCATATTCTTCAGTATAGCCGATGGCTCCATGGAGTTGAACCGAGTCAATCCCGATTCTCGCCATTGCGTCGCTGACGTAGGCTTTGGCCAGCGATGCCTGTCGCGGGAGCTCCTCAGGGCTCTCGTCGATCGCCCATGCGGCGTAATAGGTTAGAGATCGAAAGGACTCGATGTCGACAAAGATCTCCGCCAGCGGATGTTTGACGCCCTGATACTTCCCGATCGGAGCGCCGAATTGCATCCGGGTTTTGGCATACTCGACCAGAAGGTTGAGCGCGCTTTCGGCCGCACCGATGCTCTCCGCACAGACCGCAACCGCGCCGCGATCCAATGCGCGGGCAACGGCTTGTTCTGCGAGGATCCCGTCGCTGAGAAGCATCTCTGAAGTCAGCACGACGTTGTCGAGCGTGAGACGGCCCAGCCTTTTGCTGGGGTCGACGGTGGGGAAACTGCAGGCGGACACGCCACTGAGGCTCTTTTCGACCACGGCCAGTTGGACAGCGGCATCCGGCCGGCGGAAGGCGATGACAAAGACATCGGCCTGTCCGGCATCGAGAATGAGATCGCGCATGCCGCTGAGTCGGAAGCCATCGCCGTCGGCCTGTGCCTCGAGGGTGATACTGGCGGTTTCGGGCGCATCGACGTCGTCGAGCAGAGCCAGCGTGGCGGTTCGGTTGCCAGCGGCAATCTCCGGCAGCCAACGGTCGCGTGCCTCCTCGGACCCGGCGTCGATAATTGTGGCGGTGGCCAGCGCGGTTGCCAGAAGCGGGGAGGGGGCCAGCGTCCGTCCGGTCTCCTCGAGGAGGACGGCCATCTCCAGCCAGTGCAGGCCGAGGCCCCCCTGCGCTTCGGGAACCAGAATGGCAGGCCAGCCGAGTGCGGTGATTTCTGCCCATAATTCGGGCGAAAAAGCCTCCTCCGCGAGCATTAATTTGCGGGTCTCCGTGATGGGACACCGATCGTCGAGAAAGCGTCGCGCGCTCTCTCGTAATTGTTCCTGTTCCTCTGTGAATCCGAAGTTCATGGTCGAAGCGCTCCCTTCTGCTGAAATCCTAAGGTTCCGGGAGGCCGACCGCTACTCCGGCCAAGAACGATAATCTGGCCGATTGGAGAGCCGAGACTTCGCTTGGTAGGAATACCCCAAACGACCCCACCAGGGCAGCGAAAGGCAGAATCATGGCTCGTGCATATGCGATAACGGCAGACGCCGTCGCGGCGGAAAAAGAACGTACCGGCGGAAACTACGAAGAAGTTAATCTCTCCGATATCCTCAAGCTCGATGAGCTCGAGATCCCGGCGACGGGGCCTCGCGATGTTCGCCTGAAAATCCTTGCGGTTTCACTCGAGCATAATATCGCGCATGCGGCGCTTGCCGATACGGTCGATATCACCAAGCTTCGCGGCGGAAAGATCTATCCCGGCAACTCTGCCTTGGGTGAGGTCACCGCGGTCGGCTCGGAAGTGACCAAATTCAAGGCCGGCGATATCGTGATTACCCACTGTAATGGTGGTCCCGACGAATATGGTTATCCTCTGCGGATCTGGGCGTATGACGCCCCCGATTCTATTGGTTGGTACGGCGAAGAAGCGCAAGTCGAGGACTGGCAGCTGATCCATGCGCCGCTGGATTGCGGATTGAATCTATGGGAAATCGCAGCCCTGCCGCTGCGCGCGCCTACCGCCTATCACCTATGGCGGCGCGCGGAGGGAATCTTCCGCGTCAAGGCAACCCGCGAGCATTGTGCGCAGATGAATGTGCTGGGCTTTGGTGGCGGAGTTTCCGAGCTTTTCCTGATGATGGCCAAGCATGAGGGGCATAAGGCCTATTTTTGCTCCGGTTCTGCCGAGCGTCGCGCTGCTCTGGAAAATCTGGGTAACGAGTCCATCGACCAGAAAGCCTTCAACCGCTTCGCCTCGCGCGATGACGTGAAAGCATTTTCCAAAGAGGTCAAGGTGCGGACGGGCGGGGTCGGCATGCATGTGGTCTGCGATATGCTCCGTGGCCCGGTGTGGCCGGCTGGTGTGGCCGCGTCGGCGCGTGCCGGCGTGAACGTGAGCGCTGGCTGGCAGCTCTCCAAATCGATCACCTACGATTCGGCGGGTGCTTCGGTAAAGCAGCTCACTCTCGACCATACTCACTATGAGACATTGGTGGGAT
>DLYX01000095.1 GCA_003447545.1 Deltaproteobacteria bacterium
AATTTGCAAATCTCTACATGCTGCCGGGACTATCACGCTTGCAGGCAATGGATGCGCGCGTCTTCCTCGCGGCAGAAGCTCTCGGCAAAGCGGCGGCCGAGGCTGATTCGGCCTCATGGGAGGCGTCTCAGTTGGCGGCCTTGCAGGCGAACCCATGGCAGGCTCCGGAGATTTCAGGCCAGGCGATTGGCGGTAATGTCGAGATCCCGAGCAATCATGGCTGTCTGGAGCTTTCTGAAGCAGGCCCTTATATGATTACGCTGGCGAACGTGGCCGCTGAGGTTAGAGGTCTTCGCCTCCGGAGTCGCTCCGTCGGTGCGGCGTCTGGTGTGGTGGCGATCAATGCGATCGCTGCCTTCCCGGCCGAGGGCTCAAAGGGGGAAGATTTATCGAAGACGCCGCTCTTTCGGCCCCGGGAGCCTGCGATCGCATTGTTTCCGGGTTCGGCCGAGTTGCGGTTGCGGTCTGGCTCGCCAGATATCGTTCAGATGTCCTTGCCCCCCGAGGCTATCGCCAAGGGTGGCTATACACTTGAAATTCTTGTGGACTGGCCCGAGAACGTGCCAGGGCGTTTTTGTGCGCTGATCTCGAGGATGCCGAGGCCCATGAACTTTGATGCTGAGGTGGCTCTGCGCACAGCGGCGGAGGAACGGGGCGCGCGCTTGTCCGAGGTTGCCCTGATCGATTTCAGGGATCGCTCACCGCAATTTTCTTCTCTGAGACAACGCTTGGAGGAGGCAAAACAGGAACGCCGTAATTTTCAGACGCTCAGTCCGGGTTCGATCCAGAGTTGGATCCGCGAGCCTGACGAGCGTTGATTCGTTATCTCGGCTCTACCGTCGGGCGTCTTCGTCTCCACGAAAAAAGCAGAGCCGCGGCGAGAATCACTCCGCCAACGGACAGGACGTCCCCGCCGAAAGTGCTCCATCCCAGCCAGATACACCAGCTCATGGCGAAGATATAGGCTCCTGCGGCAAGGCGGTCGAGTCGAGAGGCGTTGGGGAGATCGGCGCGGCGATGAATCGCGAATACACAGAGACACGTGGCCGCACTCGAGAGCATCAGCAGAGCTCCGACGACGCCTACCGCACTGAGGACGTCCGAGCGGAGGAGGAAAATCAGGGCGATTGCGGTTTGCAAGGCTGTTGCGGCCCAGGGCGGCTTTTCGCTCGTGCCGGCGAAGAACTCCGGCAGAACCCCGTCTCGGCCCATTTCGGCATAAACGCGAGGGCCCACAAACGTCATGGCGCTTATAGCGGCAAGAAAGGCCAGAATAACGAGGACCGACGCGAATACCGCCCCCTGTGTTCCCAGAAGTCGCTCCATGATGGCATGACCGAGGGTGATGCGGGTCGTTTCGTAGTCGTAGACAACTCGGCCCATTTCCGCTGTCATATTGGCTACGAAGATCCAGTTCACCAGGAGGTAGAGCAAGCCAACCAGCGCGCAGCCGAGAAACATGGCGCGAGGTACGTCTCGAAGGGGATCACGAAATTCAGCGGCTGCGTAGATTGCGGCATTCCAGCCGGCGAAAGCAAATACGATCCAGTATTGATTGGCGAAAAACGCTTCGACCGGAAAGCTGTTTCGAGTTTCGGCCGGTGTCCAGGTGGGCCATGCGGAGGAGCCGTATGCGAAGCCCACGGCGACAAAAGCCAATAGCGCCAGCAGCTTCCCTATGACCAACAGATTCTGAATCCGATCGGAGGTCCGAAATCCCCAAGTGTGTACCAGCGCCAAGGTGACGACGACGACCGCGCCGATGAATCGCGGTGGCATCGGTGCCCCAAGGATCGAGGCATAGGAACCAATGGCGATGGCATCGACGGCGATCGGGGCGGCAAACCCGAGAACGAGGGAGGAGGCACCTGCCAGAAATCCCGCGAACGGGTGAAGGTAGTCCGTCAGATAGCGGTACTCGCCACCGGATTTCTGACTGACGGCAGCGACGAATCCGTACGCCCTGGTTCCGCACAGCGCGACGACCAGCCCGAACACCCAGGAAAGAAGAATCTCACCGGGGCCCATGCTTTCTGCCATGAATCCCGCGCTCAGAAGCACGCCTGCACCGATCATGTTCGCCAGCACGAGCCCGACACCCATGCCGACGCCAATATGGCCGGTCGAAGTCTTCATGATTTACCTTGCGCTGAGGAAGCGGCCTGAGCCACCACTTGTTGGTTGGAAGTCCATGAGACCCGCTGGTGAATGAGTTCGATCACGGTGGCGGGTGCCAGCAAGAGGGGATTGAAGGGACTGATCCATTCCGCGAGTTTCGTAGCGCCGCGGTCCTTGAGCCAGTTTTGTACGGAAATGATCCAGAATTGCGGGCAGACGAGGGGTTTTTGCGAGATCGTCCGCAAGCCGGATTCTTCCACGATGCGGCCGAGGGAAACAGTATCAAAAAGATGGAAGTGCCTGGGGAGGTGGTACCCCCCCCAGTAGCGCTTCCGGAACAGACGCGCGTCGAGAGAATCGATATTCGGTGTTTCGATGAAAAGATGGCCGCCGGGCGCGAGTGCCCTGGCGATTTTCCGCAGCACCGCTTTCGGGTCGCGGACGTGCTCGATCAGCTGGTTCATGATCACGAGATCGAAGGCGGCCTCGGGAAGTTCGACTTCTTCGATCGGCCCAACGTGCACGCGATAGCCAAGTGATTGTGTTGCCGCGACGCCATGTTCGGAAAATTCGACACCCTCGAGATCCAGCGGTGGCGAGTAGTTGTCATCGAGTTGGCGCAATACGTGTCCGTCCCCGCAGCCGATATCGAGGACGCGGGCCTGCGGTCGCAGGTAGGGGGTATAGGCAGCGACCTTGGCCCGCTCGGTGAGGGATTTGAAGCGCATGACTAACGGGCCGAGCTTGTCCTGGAAATTATAGCTGTAGTAATTTTCCGGATAGATCGTCGGGAGCGCCGTGGGTGCTGGCCGCGGATGCAGGAAGGTTCCGCCACAGGAGCAGCGCCAGAAGGAGAACTCCTCGCGCGTGGTCAGGTATTCGAAGTCGTACCCCTGCGCGAGGAGCGTTCCCTCCATCGATCCGCAGAGGGCGCCCCCGCCGTGCTCTGTGGCTAGCTTTGGACCCATCTGCAGGCATTCATACCCGAGAGATCGCTACTTGCCTACTGCGGCGACTGGAATGATCCGGGGCTGAGCCGTTTGCTGCACCATCGACCGAATTGGATCGAGGGCCTCTCGATCAGGCGATATCCCAGCTCGCTTGCGAGCAGGCTCAGCGGCACGACCGTGATCAACACGGCGAGTAAATTTCTCCAAGGTGTTGCGGCACTGGTGATATGCGGTGCCACCAGAAGGAGAATCGGGAAGTGGACGAGGTAGAGCGAATAAGAGACTTGCCCGAGTTTGGTCAAGGGGCGCGTTTCAAAGATTCGTCGCACCGACGGGATGTAGAGTGCGGCCAGCAGGCAGAGGGCACAGCCCGTGGCGACACGTAGAATCTCGGGCGGCGTTTTGATCAAACTGGTCGGCGCAGCAAAGAGCGCGAGTCCGAGCAGGACCAGGCCAATCTGTAGAACGCCGGGAAGGATCTCGATCCATCTCGCAAGACGTTCGCGTTCGGCGAACAGGACGAGGCCGAACACGAAATCAAAAGACCATTGCAGGACGCGAAAGTCCGCAGCACCACTGTAGGCATAGCCAAGCAGCGGAAGCAGCAGGACCCAATGCAGTCTTTTCGTGATCAGCCACATCAAGGGCATCAGGAACGAGAAGACGATCTCGACATATAGCGACCAACCCACGGGCAGTTGGTTGTCGGCACTCCCTGGGATCAGCAGTTCTCGAAGGAGAACGAACGGCTCCAGGTGCACGGGAAGAAAGCTTCGGAGCCACCCGTTCAAGCCCGTGGCGGCCTGGGGCGACAGATAGAAGAAACTCAGGCCCCAGGCGAGAAGAAGGCCGAAGATATAGGGCGGTTGAATGCGGAGAATCCGACGAACCAGAAAGGGGAGGGTCACCGTTCCCAGCGAGGTCCGCGAAAGCGAAGCGGCCAGAACCCAGCCACTCAGCACAAAGAAAATTTGGACTGCCCCGGACGGGGCGATGATCAGTCGCAGGGGTGTTTGATAGAGCAGCCATTCCATCTCGGGCGTGCGTACGAGCCCGCCACAGCAATGGGTGATCACGACGAGCATCGCCGCGGTGCCCCGGAGTCCGTCCAGGCATCTGAGATGGCCTGTCGGGGCAGTCCTGAGTGTCGCTTTGGATGTGGAATTGGGGTCGATGCGCGCACTGTCGCGCAGGTTTTGCGGGACGTCAATGGGGTGTTTCCCATGCGGTCTATTTGAGCGGACCCCAAAACCCTTCAGTTTGTCGCCGCGCGCAGATATACCTCTCTCCCATGGCAACCAACACGGAGCTGAAACGAGAGCTGGGTCCCGTGATGCTCTGGGGTCTGGGCGTCGGATACGTTATTTCGGGGATGTACTTTGGGTGGAACCTCGGCCTGCCGGAGGCCGGTCCCTATGGAATGTTGCTCGCCACGGTGATGGTCACAATTATGTACGTGACCTTCACCTTGAGTTACTCCGAGCTGGCCTGTGCGATCCCCAAGGCTGGTGGCGTATTTGGATATGCGGACCGGGCCTTGGGTCGAAACCTGGGATTTCTGGGAGGCGTGGCGCAGATTGTCGAGTTCGTATTCGCGCCGCCGGCGATCGCAGCGGCAATCGGCGCCTATCTGAATATCAAGTTCCCCGAGGTGGATGTCTGGATATTCGCTGTGGGTGCTTATGTTCTTTTCACGGGGCTGAATATCTGGGGCGTGAAGCTCTCGGCGATTTTCGAATTGATCGTGACGGTGCTGGCCGTGATCGAGCTTCTGATTTTCGCCGGAGTGACCGGCCCGCATTTCAGCTTTGAAGCCTTCAGCAGGAACCCTCTGCCCAACGGTTGGGGCGGGGCGTTTGCCGCGATCCCCTTCGCCATCTGGTTCTATCTTGCGATCGAAGGGCTGGCCAATGTGGCCGAAGAAACTCACAACCCGCAGCGCAATATCAGCATCGGCTTCGGCTCGGCGATGGGGACTCTGGTGATGTTGGCCTTCTTGACCTTCTTCTGCTCGGTAGGCGTGAACGGTTTGGAGACAGTGGTCTTCGAGCCG
>DLYX01000404.1 GCA_003447545.1 Deltaproteobacteria bacterium
CGGCCGTACAATTGACCAGCAGGGGATAGTTTTCTGCGCTGCAGGCCACATGGATCATGTTCTTGAAGGGCGAGCGATGGCTGGTCGCAAACGCATCATTGCCGTCGACGAGAAGGGTGCCGATCTCGAGGTCATCGAAGTTTCCGGCAGACATGCGCTCGCGCATATCATCGGGCTGGAGCGCCCCGGCTAGCTGCTCGCGGCTGACCGCGATCTGTTCGGGTGGTTGGTGGTCGCTGAATTCATGCGGCTCGCGTTCGCGCTCGAGGGGCGTACGGAAATCGCAGACGACCCGAATTCCGAGATCGTCCAGCGTCCCCCGGTCTGCTTCGCTGAGCTCGCTCAGAGCACCGGAGCGAAAGAGCTGGCCCCAGCGAATGTTTCGCCCGTCCGCGGCCGCGTATCCGCCGAGGTCACGCAGGTTCGGTTGTCCGTCGAGTCCCAAACGGCGCTCCGCGACCCAGCGGGGCGCCGTTCCATCGGTGGGGCGAAGCTGAAAGTACCGACGCTGGTGGCGGGGATACCCGCGGAGGCGCTTGCCGCCGGAGGTCAGAAGGCCAGCCGAGACCCCGTCACTGGCTGCGGTGGAGGTAGGGTGCGTGGCGACCAGGATCTCGCTTTCCGGCCCCTCATCCCAACGAATTTCGATTTCATCCGCTCCCCTGCGGTCGACGCGCGGCATCCCGGCGAAAGAAGGTGCCTGTTCGGGATTGGGTTGCTCTTGAGTCGTGGAGTCTCTCACAGCCCGATAACAAGCAGATTCTCAGGATTTTCGCATACCCAGCCGATAAAAATCGGCAGGTTTAAAACAATGTTCGATGGGGGTATTGCGAGTTTCCCTCTCGTTATCTAACAAATCGGATACGAAATGGTCGGGGGGGATGAGCTGCGTTCTGCGGCTCGACAATGGGGCCTCGATCCATCTTTTAAAGGTTTTTTTGGGGATCGGTTTCACATTTGGACGCACCGCTACGCATTGGGATGCTCACGTATCGTGGGAATCCACGTTCAGGAGGGCAGGGGATTTATATCCGATTGCTCTCCCGTGCCCTCGTGGAGCTGGGCCATCACGTCGACGTGTGGAGTGGTCAGCCTTATCCGGAGCTCCTCGACGGTGTTGCGCTGCACGAGATTCCGTCCCTCGATCTCTGGAACGATCCCGACAAGCCCCGACATGAGGCGCTTCGTCAGGTGCGGGACTCCATCGACTTCGCCGAGTGGGCGAGCACGGTCACGGGCGGTTTCAAGGAACCGATTACCTTCTGCCGTCGGGCCGCTCGTCGCCTGACGTCCTTGGAGGGAGGGTTCCCTTACGATATTCTCCATGACAATCAGTCGCTGGGAGCGGCTCTGCTGCCCCTGCAGGCCCACGCACCGTTGGTCGCGACGATTCATCACCCCGTGACCCGGGATCGTCGGCTCGCGCTCGAAGCCAGCCGTGGCTTGAAACAGTGGTGGGGGCATTTCCGCTTCTATAATTTCCTCCCCGAGCAGATCCGCGTGGCGCGCCAGATGGAGCGGGTCATGACGGTTTCGGATTGCTCGCGGCAGGATATCGCCGCTGAATATCGGATTCCTGAAAATCGGATGCGGGTCGTTGGCAATGGCATCCATGTGGATGTCTTCCAGCCGATCGCAGGCGCGGTGCGCGTTCCCAACCGTCTGATCACCACGCTTTCTGCCGATCAGCCCCTGAAAGGCTTCCGATTTCTCGCAGAGGCTCTGGCGCTGATTCGGGAAACTCATCCGGATATGGAACTGACGGTGATCGGCGAACCCGGACAGCGAACCGGGACCGCAGATCGTATCCGCGAGCTGGGGCTCGACGGTGCGATCGAGTTCACCGGTCGTGTGGAAGACCATGAAATTGCAGAGCGCTACTCCCGGGCGACTCTGGCCGTTGTGCCTTCTCTCTACGAAGGCTTCGGTTTCCCGGCCGGTGAAGCCATGGCCTGCGAAGTCCCCCTGGTTTCCACCCGAGGTGGCGCGCTGCCTGAGGTTGTCGGCGAAGATGGTCAATGCGGTGTTCTCGCGGAACCCGGTGATGCCGCCGATCTGGCGCGCGCGATTCGCGAAGTGCTCAGCATGACCGAGGAGAGGCGCGCAACGATGGGCGCGGCCGGCCGCCGCCGTGTTCTGGAGAACTTCACCTGGCGCCGGGCCGCCGAACGAACCGTGGATGTCTATCGCGAAGCGATGGCTTTGCGAGAGGAGCGAGCCGCATGTTGACCATCGAGCTCGACCGGCTGGCGTTGAAGCCGGGTGCGAAGATATTGGATGTGGGCTGTGGCGAGGGACGCCATGTCCAACATACGCTTCGGTATCCGGGAGTGACGGCTGTCGGTCTCGATCTGGGAGAGCAGGAAGTCCGTGTCACCAGCCAGCGGTTGGATGAGATGCGATCGATCGATTTCGAGATGGGCGGCGCCGTTGAGGATCCGGGCCCCGCGGCCTCGATTCGCGGCAGCAGCTACGACCTGCCCTTTGCCGATGGCGAATTCGATTGCGTGATTATCTCGGAGGTAATGGAGCACCTCGAGGAAGACGAACGTGCGCTCGCCGAGGTCTCCCGGGTTCTTCGTCCCGGTGGAACGCTGGCGGTATCCGTCCCCCGCGAGGGGCCGGAAGCGGTTTGCTGGGCGCTTTCGGACGAATACCCGGCCCCCAAGAGTGTGGGAGGCCATGTTCGGATTTATCGCGATCAGGAACTTCCCCAGATGCTGGAACGAAATGGCTACCACATCGAGGCAACGCATTATGCGCATGCACTCCATGCGCCCTACTGGTGGTTGAAGTGCTTCTTCGGTTTGGAGAACGAGGCCGCTTGGCCGGTCCGAGTTTACCATCGCTTGTTGGTCTGGGACATGATGGAAAAACCGTGGTTGACGCAATTTACAGAGAAACTTTTGAACCCGCTGATCGGCAAGAGCGTGGTTTTTTACGCAATTAAGGGATGAATCGAATGACGGGAAGTGGCGGGCGGAATCCCATTGGGGAAGAGCATTTCAAGGTAACGGCGGCATGGATTGCCTCCATGCAGGAACCCGACGGGATGATCCCTTGGGCCGCAGGCGGCAAGATGGATCCCTGGGATCATATCCATGCAGCCATGGGGCTGGCACTGGCCGGTTATACGGAGCAAGCGAGGCACGCCTTACGATTCTCGGCCCAAACGCAGGAATCAGATGGCGCCTGGCCCGCAGAGTTGCGCGGCCGGGAGGTCGTGGACCCGACGCGACAAACGAACCATGCAGCCTACATCGCCGCCGGGGTCTGGTACCTGCATCTGGCGGCACCCGACCGCGAGTTTCTCGAGGAAATGTGGCCGTGTGTCGAGCGCGCCATCGATTTTGTCGCCAAGCACCAACTCCCGTGTGGGGGTTTCTCCTGGGCGGTGACAGCCGAGGGGAAGTTCTGGGATGCCCCCTTGCTCACCGGTTCGTCCTCGATTCATGGAAGTCTCGTTTGCGCGATGCGAATCGCGAAAGCCCTCGGTTACGACAAGTCGGATTGGCAGAGCGCTCTGGAGCGACTGGCCTTTGTCCTGCGCCATAACGTCGAGCGTTTTGAAGATACGGATTTGCCCGAGGAGGTCGGTCGTTTTTCCATGGATTGGTATTACCCTGTGCTCGGCGGTGCCCTGCGGGGTTCCGAGGGCCGTGACCGATTGCTCGAAGTCGATACCACGGAAGGCTTCGTCGAAGAGGGCGTCGGAATCCGCTGCGTTGTGGATCGCCCCTGGTACACCGTTGCCGAGACCTGCGAATTGGTGCTGGCGTTGGACGCGGTTGGCTTGACGAGTCGCGCGCGGCAGATGTTGTCGTGGGTGCACCCGCTTCGCACGGCGGATGGTGGCTATTGGACTGGAGTCACTCATCCGGAACGAGAACTTTATCCTGACGGGGAAGAGACACCCTGGACGGCAGCAACCGTCTTGATGGCCGCGGATGCGATTGAAGGTGTATCCGCAACTGCGGGGTTCTTCCGGAGTCTGGCTGGCGAGGAGTTTGAGGTTGCCGAGAAGCGCGAGGTCGCGGTGGCCGCCTCGGCTTCGTCGTCGAAGCATCAGGACAAGGAATTGGCGGCGACGGCCGCTGATTGAAATCGGGGGTCGGGGCGCCTGCGGAACCGGGAAAGGTTCAGCGGCGTCGCAGTGCGCCGAGGGTGCCGGTGGTTTCCAGCGGCTCGAAAAGTTCCGAGGCGGCGGCTTGCCGATAGATCGTGATGGGAGCCTGGCCTCCGGTCTCGGGGTCCGGGAAAAGATCGTGGATGGCGAGAATTCCACCCGGGGCGACCTTGCCGGCCCAGGTGCAGTAGTCCGCCTGAGCCGCTTCCATGCTGTGGCCGCCATCGATGAAGACCATGCCCAGCGGAGCGCTTACGAGTTTTGCGGCCGCGAGGCTGCCGGCAACGGCGATGACGGTGGCGTCTTCGAGGCCTGCTGCATGCAGGTTATGCCGCAGGTGGGGTAGGCTGTCGACCTTGCCGATCGCCCCGTCGAGCAAGTCGGGGTCGTGGTATCCCTCGCCCGGTTGGTGCTCCTCCGAGCCACGGTGGTGGTCGACACAGACCAGCAGTCCGTCGGCGGCCTTCACGCCGGAACCGAGGTAGATCGAGGATTTGCCGCAGTAGCTCCCGATCTCGACGACCGGTCCGAGGTGGGCGTGGTCGCGTGCGAGCGAGAAGAGGCGAAGACCCTCGGCAGGGTCGAGGAATCCTTTTGCTTGTTCGGCAATGGCGCAGGCTTCCTTGGGCATTTGGGCGTTCATGGTCATGGCAAATTCCTCAATCGCGCGGCGAGGGCGAGATCAGCGAGCGTATCCAATCCAGCCATCGGTTGGGCCCGAGAAAGCGCCGTTCCATATCTTCCTCCAGCTCTTCGTAGGGTTTTTTCGACTGGAACATGTCGCGTCGAGTCGAGTAGCGAGCGTTGGGGTCCAACTGCCGGATCGGTTTCGCGGGAACGCCGCCGACAATCGTGTCGGGCGGCACGTCCGAGGTGACCACGGCACCAGCGGCCACAATGCTGTTATCACCGATCCGCACGCCTTTGAGAACGGTGGCTCGATCGCTGATCCAGACATTATTGCCAATCTCGACCGGCGCCATCTCGCCTGGCGGATAGATTCGCTCGTAGATGCCATGCCAGTCGGCATCCGTGATGTAGACATTTTCCGCGATCACGCAGGAGTCGCCGATTTTGACAGAGGTCGCACTTTTGATGCGCACGCCCGGGGAGAGCGCGACATAACTGCCGATTTCAATGCGCCCCTCGGTCTCGGGCCAGGTGACCAGTCGGATCCGGCCGTCCTTGGTCGCCATGGCGTGAAAGTGATCGCCAACAGAAACCCGCGGCCCGACGATCTCGAAGCAGGTGGGTTTTCGAAAGTCCGCACCGGGACCGATGGACTCAAATTGTGGGTGGAGGAATCGCTTCGCGTACCAATCGCTGTAGGCACCCAGAAGGCGCACCAGAGTATATGGGCGGTTATCTTGACGCATCGGATTCGTTCGGGGCAGGAGACCCCCCGGATAGAGTAGCGAGTCGGTCGGCGAGTGCCACATGGCCGGCGGCGCGCGCTTGTTTCTCCAGCCGCAGAAGGCGAAGCCACCCCGCGCCCCAACCATCGAGGCCGGGCCGACCGGCGATTTCAGTCGCGCGTTCCTCGATCGCGCGATGTGAGTCCGTGGGGGTCGATGTTCGCAGGGCGATCCGATCGGCTAGCATCTGAATCGAGCCCTCGGCCACCCAGCCCATCGGCGATCCCATCGGGTGCTGCCGAGCTTCGCGACTCTGGTAGAACGCGAGCCGGTTCCGGGCTGCAACCAGTGCTTCGTTCGCACGTTTCATATCGGCTGCGTTCAACGCGGCTTCGCCCTCAAGCGCCAGACCGACGATCTGGCTGATCGAATTCGGGTTGCTGGAGAGTTTGCGCGCAGCGGCCAGAGCCTCATCATTCCGCCCGGCATAGAGCAGGTACTCCGGCCAGATGGTGTGCCAGGTCACCGTTTGCGGGTCCGGAACCGGCGTCCGGAACGCTTCGCGGAGGGCGGCGGCAGCTTCGCGGTTGCGACCGACGCGCAAGTAGGCCAGCCCCAGAAGCGAGAGGTTGTGGACACGATGCCAGTCGGCATCGGCAGGAATGCCCTCTTCGCGAAAATACTCTCTTTCCAGCGCGTCGGCTGCTTCCAATTCCTCGACGGCAACGTCCCACTTTCCGATCCGCGGCAGCGTATGGGCATACATATGGCGGGCATGGGGCACTCGCGGAGCCAGGCGAGCAAACCGTGCGGCTTCGCTCGCGGCCTCAAAATAGCGCCCGGTATTTTCGTAAGAATGGGCCAGATAGTGCCGGGCACCGGGGTGCTCCGGGGCGATGCGAATGGCGGATTCGTAATACGGAATGGAGGCTTCCCTTCCGCTCATGCCCTTGCCCCAGGCAACGGCTTCGGAAGCGTTTCCGCGCAGCAGGAGGACTTCGACGTCCTCCGGGTAGACCTTGAGAATCCCGTCCAGTGCGCGCCGGTAGGCGAGGTGAGCGGCTTGTCCGTTCGGACCCGTCTGGTGGCCTTGCCGCCGGAGGGCCATTGCCTCGATCAGCAGCGCCTCGCGGGAGCCGGCCTCGGCTTCGAGGGCGCGTGCTCTCTCCAGGTGAAGGTCAGCTCTGACAGGGTCTTTCATCGCCTCGTAGGCCCGGACCAGACCGAGCTCGGCCAATACGAGAGTCGGGTCGAGCCGCAAAGACGTGTGGAAGGCCCGTGCGGCTTCGATCCATCGATAGCCGTGTAGCTGCGCGAGGCCTTGCACGTAGAGCGCCAAAGCCTCTGGATTTGCCTCAGATTCGGGGATCGCGATGAATTCCCGACCAACCCCGCGCGCGAGGGCTGCGGGGCGTGTCGTGAGATGGGTCGGCGCCTGCGCATCCAGCGAATGTGCCGCCGCAAATTCGGCGTCTGCGGGCACAAAACCCATCAGCAGGGCGCCGATCCAGCAAAAGATACCGATTCGGCTCGGATTTTTGCTGTCTTTTCGCATGGATTTGATCATCAACCTGCAGCTGAAAATACCGGAGAAATTCCGGAAGATTTTTCAGAAAAGCATAGAAGATCCGAGGATTCATCCGGGTTTTTCGGGCGGCCAAGATTTCGGCTCGAGAGCTGCGATGGGGCTAGTAATCCAGCCGAAGCTCATGCTAGGCTGCAGGGCAGAGACCGTAGCAAAGCTCACAGAGCTGCCCCCCCTCAATAATAAGGATCACCCGATGCTCAATTTGCCAGGAAGTTTTATCCGATTTCTTCTTTTGTCTGTCGTTCTCGTCGCGGCCTGGATGCCCGCAACCGAGGTAGAAGCCTGTGAACCGGCGGCGGCCATCACCCGCTACGAGCGCGGCATCTGCGAGGACACCACACCCTTCACCCTCTGCCACGCAGGGCCCTGCAAGAGCAAGCTCGGGGCATTGGACGCGATGGGCCGCTTTCATGTCTTCAAGAACACTGCGAGCTCCAAGATCTCCTGGTTGGCCTGGGATACGGAAAACCTCACGCGGACCTTGGATGAAGTGGTTGCCGTCAGAGACACAAGCATCGCAGCCTGTGGCGGCGAGCCTGTGGGGCGCGTCGCTGGTTGCGTCGAGCGCTACCGAATTCCCAACGTCAAGGCGTGTCCTCTCGGACAGGGTCCGAATTGCCCCGGCAATAAAGTCACAGCGACTCTGACCAGCCTCGAACAGGTCAACGAGGCAACCACTCCCGGCGGGATCGTGACTCTCGTCGATGGTCAGACGATCGAGGGCAAGGGGCGCAAAC
>DLYX01000485.1 GCA_003447545.1 Deltaproteobacteria bacterium
GATGGCGTTCTTGCGGCCCTTTCCGGATCACGGAATCTGCCGGGGTCTTCCTGATGGAGATCGCGGGGCGGTACCGTGACCGGAAAGTCGGCATCCTGACGGGTGGACTTTCCGCAGAACGCGAGATTTCGCGCCGCAGTGCGGCGGCCGTTTACGGCGCGCTGGAGAGGCGAGGCTACGAGGTCGAACTGGTCGAGGGGGATCGGTCGGTGGCCGCCGGGCTTAGCTCTTCGGGGGTCGAGGTGGTGTTTAACGCCTTGCACGGTCGCTACGGCGAAGACGGATGCGTGCAGGGGCTCCTCGAGGTGTTGCGGATTCCCTACACGGGCAGTGGGGTTCAGGCGAGTTCCCTCGCGATGGATAAATGGCTGACCAAAAAAGTCATCGAGTCCGCCGGGATTCCGACACCTGCGGCCGATCTTCTTGCCGCCCACGATCGCCCCGATCGGTCGTATCCGATGGTTCTCAAGCCGAGGTCCGAGGGGTCCAGCAACGGCGTGGGGATCGCGCACGGGCCCGAGGAATTGCCCGCAGTCCTTGCCGGCGCACGTGCGTTTCCGGGAGATGTTCTGGCTGAGGATTTTATCGCCGGTCGGGAGGTGACAGTGGCCGTCCTCGAAGGAAAGCCGCTGGCAGCCATGGAGGTCATCGCCCTCGGCGACGAGTTTCATAGCTGGGAGGTGAAATATACGGCGGGTCGCGAGGAGTTTATTCTCCCCGCGCCGCTGGGGGAGCGCTACGAGGAGGCGATGGCCGTCGCGGCGGCAACGCATGAAGCGGTCCAGGCGTCTGTCTACAGTCGCGTGGATTTGCGGATCGATGAAGCCGGGAACCCCTTTGTTCTCGAGTGCAACACCTTGCCGGGCCTGCACGAGTTGGGATGGTTTCCGCGGATGGCGGCCTTTGCGGGGATCGAATTTGACGATCTGATCGAGGGATTGCTGGATCGAGCGGATCTGGGCGTTGTCGAGACCGTTCGCGAGGAGGGGAAATGAAATCATCCGGAACCAGAAAAAAGGTTCGCAGTCGCGCCGGGGCCGCTACTCGCGGGCGCCACGGGAGTCATGCCCGCTTCGCTCTTGGCGCAAACCTTTCGGCTTGGGTCCGGGCTCGCCTGATGCGTCCGCAAAACATCGTTTATTTTCTGATTTTTGCCACGTTTTGCTTTACTTTTCCCTTCCTGCTGCGCTACATAGGAAACCACCATTATTTCGCTCTGAGCGAGGTAGTGGTCGTTGGAACGGAGCGACTCGACGAGTCGCAGGTGCAGAGGTGGATGGGATTGTTGGAGGGTAGGAGCATCTGGAGCGCTTCGCCGCGAACGCTGGAGACAGAGTTGGCGCGGCAACCGGCGATTGCCGGGGCCGAGGTGCGCCGCCTTCTGCCCGACAGGCTCCATGTGACGATCGAGGAGGCCGTACCGCGCGCCTTGCTCCGAGCCGGCAGTGATTTCTACCACGTCAGTGCGCAGGCCGAGATCATCGGGCCCGTCGCGCGACCCAGCGCGCTCCTGCCGATTGTCTCTCTGGACTCCGAAAAATTACCGACACCGAAAGAACTGCGCGAGGCGCTCGCTGTCGTTTCTCTCTTCGAGGAAGGTCAGGGCGGCATCGCGGTCTCCGAAGTGGAGATTGATCGTACCGACGATCGTCGTGTTCTGGTTGCGCATGCCTCCAGCGGGCGGTTGACCGTCCGGCTGGGATGGGGTGATTGGTCCGGGAGACTGGCAGCTCTTGCCCGCGTGGTAGCCGATGTTTCCGGTCCACGGGCGGAGGCCGGTTTTGTCGACACCGCTCACCTCACGGGCACCGTCGAGGTGATCGATTCGCAAACCGTCGTCGCCAGGTGGCGTACGCGCGGAGGGGCGGCCTAGCATGTCTCGGAAGCAGCCCATTCACGTCGCTCTCGATATCGGAACTCATCAGGTTTCGGTGCTCGTTGCGTCTGTCGAAGAGGCTGCGCCACGAATTATCGGTGTCGGAACATCGCCCTCACGGGGGCTGCGTCGGGGCGTCGTGGTGGATATCGAGGCCACGGTTCAGGCGATCCAGCGGGCCGTCCGCGAAGCCGAGATGATGGCGGATTGCGAGATCCACACTGTGGTTGTCAGCCTGAGCGGCAGCCATATTCAGGGAGTGAGCAGCCACGGGATGGTTCCGATGAAGAGTCGGGAAGTCTCACGAGAGGATGTGGATCTGGTCCTCGAAGCAGCACGCACGATCAAGCTGCCTCTGGATCGAGAAGTCCTTCATGTTCTCAGCCAGGGCTATACGGTCGACGATCAGGCGGGCATCCGGGATCCCGAGGGAATGGCTGGCGTTCGTCTGGAGTCGCGGGTCTACGTTCTCACGGCCTCGACCCCGATCGTCCAGAATATTCAGAAATGTTGCAATCGGGCGGGCCTCGTTGTTTCGCATGTGGTTCTCGCGCCTCTGGCTTCGGCCGCCGCTGTTTTGGGTGAGGAGGAGCGCGAGTTGGGCGTGGGTGTCATCGATATCGGTGGCGGCACGACGGACTTTCTCGTCTTTCATGGCGGTGTGGTCCAGCACGCCTCGGTTCTGGGGCTGGGTGGTTCGCATCTGACCAACGATATTGCCGCCGGATTGCGCACGCCGGCGTCGGAAGCGGAGCGATTGAAGCAGCATTTCGGTTGTGCGCTCGCGAGTCGGGTGCCGGCCAATGATCATATCGAGGTTCCGGGTGTGGGGGGACGGGAATCCCGGCAAGTCTCACGCCAGGTTCTTGCTGAAATCATCGAACCGCGGACCGAAGAGATTCTTTCGTTGGTAGCTCAGGATGCGTCGCAAGCACGGGTTGAGGGTTTTCTGAGTTCGGGAGTTGTTCTTGTCGGTGGAACCGCGGAGCTGCCGGGCATTGTAGAGTTGGCGGAGCGGGTGCTGGGTTTGCCGGTGCGCCGCGGAGCGCCCCGAGAGGTTACAGGTCTCGGAGAAATGGTGGGCGATTCCTCCTGGGCGACCGGGGTGGGGCTGTTGTTGCTCGCGGATAGTGAAGAGTTGTTGTCTCGACAGGAAGAAGACGTTCCTGCGGGTGTCTTGACGCGTTTTCGTTCTCGAATGGGCGATTGGTTGCGAGATTTCTTTTAAACGTCACTCGAGGCCTGGGCAGGCAGCGCGTTGTGATGGGATGTTGAGGAGGCTGGGGATGAAAGAGCAAATGGCAGACAATCAAGAAGGCGCGAAAATCAAGGTCGTCGGAATTGGTGGCGGCGGTGGCAATGCGGTCAACACCATGATTCAGGCCGGGATGCCGGGCGTCGAATTCGTCGTCGGCAACACCGACGCACAGGCTTTGGTGCACAGCCTGGCACCGGTCAAGGTTCACCTTGGGGGTGAGGTCACCAAGGGCCTCGGGGCAGGCGCTGATCCCGAAAAGGGGCGTAACGCTGCGCTGGAAGACACCGAGATGTTGCGGGATATCCTGACCGGTTCGGATATGGTCTTTGTGACAGCCGGCATGGGCGGAGGCACCGGAACGGGTGCGGCGCCCGTCGTGGCTGCTGTGGCCAAGGAGGCCGGGGCACTGACCGTCGGAGTGGTCACAAAGCCCTTCATCTTCGAGGGACGGCGACGGATGCGGCAAGCCGAGCAGGGCGTCGAAGATCTCAAAAAGAATGTCGATGCGCTGATCACGATCCCGAACCAGCGTCTGCTCTCGGTCTCCAGTCGGAATATGCCGATCACGGAGAGCTTCCAGAAAGCTGACGATGTCCTCTTGCAGGCGGTGCGCGGAATTTCGGATTTGATTACCGTGCACGGGCTTATCAACCTCGACTTCGCGGATGTGCGCGCGATCATGAGCGAGATGGGGATGGCGATGATGGGTGCTGGTCTTGCCGAAGGCGAGAATAGAGCTGTCGAGGCCGCGCAGCGCGCGATTTCCTCGCCGCTTCTCGACGATGTTTCCATTCAGGGGGCGCGCGGTGTGTTGATCAATATCACGGGCGGCCCGGATCTCTCGCTCCATGAGGTTAATGAAGCGGCAACTCTGATCGAGGAAGAAGCGCACGAAGATGCCAACATCATCTTCGGTGCAGTGATCGATGAAGAAATGGCCGGCAAGCTGAGAATTACCGTGATTGCGACCGGATTTGGCGAGTCGGGCAGTTTGGCTCTGCCGACGGCAGACGAGGTGTTGGGACACCGCGAAGGCTTTGGCAATCGAGGGCGTCCGGATCTGACCACCCCCGCGGCACCGCCGCCAATCCCGGCCGCGACCCCGATCGGGGCTGCCGGCACGGGACAGGACGGTCGTCGAGTTGTCCGGATGGGAATGATCGAAGATGGTGCCGATCCGGTGCTTCGTCAGCACGAGGAGGCCAGTCACGCTCCGTCGACGATGGATGCGGTGGATGACGAGTCCGAGTACGATATCCCGACGTTTTTGCGAAAACAGTCGCAGTAATTGAACGGTTTCCGGGGGCCTGCTCTCCCCGGGGACTTCCCGGCCTGAAAACGCCTCTCGAGAAGATTCCTCGGGGGGCGTTTCTTTTGCGCGTGTGCAGGCTATCCTGCAGAGAGTGATTCGTGCTGAAGAAGTCGCCCGCAAGCGTTTGCGGGACGAACAACATCTGGGCCCAAAGCCCGCGGCTCGGGGCGAGTTTTCCTTCTGTCTGACCTATCCGAATACCTATCCCGTCGGCATGGCGAACCTCGGCTTTCAGGCGGTGTACGGGCTCCTCGGTCAGCAGGGGATGGGGGTCGAACGCGCCTTCCTCCCGGATGCACGCCCCTATGGCCGCGTGCGGACGCTGGAATCCGATCGCGCTCTCTCGGAATTTGATGTTCTCGCGTTCTCGATTTCGTTCGAGACCGATTATGTGCACGTCCTCGATATTCTGGCCGGGGCGGGTCTGCCTCTGCGGCGCGAGGATCGAACGAAACACGACCCTCTGGTGGTAGCCGGCGGTCCCGCGACTTTTCTGAACCCCGAGCCATTGGCCGATTTTGTGGATGTGTTCCTGATCGGCGAAGCCGAGGAGATGCTGCCGGAGTGGATCGAGGCCCTACGCAGCTCTCGCCATCGCGGTCGAGATGCCTGGGCACAAGCGAGCGAAACCGTCACAGGTGCCTACCTGCCCGCCAACTGGGCAGGCTTTCCGCATGGCTCCAGAGAGGATGCCCCGCGGGTCGAGCGACGCTATCTCGCCAACCTGGATGCCTTTCCGACCTCGACGCGGGTGGTCGCTCCGGATGCGGTGTTCGGCGATATGTTTTTGGTGGAGGCCAGTCGCGGTTGCGAATGGGGCTGCCGCTTTTGTGCCGCGGGCTATATGTATCGGCCCGTTCGGCATCGAAGCGAGTCGTCCCTGCGTCAGCAGGTAATCGAGGAGGCCTTGCCCCGATCCTCGTCTGTTGGCCTGGTGGGTGCCGAAATGGCCAGTCAGCCCGGAATTGCCGCGCTCTGCCATGAGGTCGCCGAACGCGGCGGTCGAGCATCGCCCTCATCTTTGAAGGCCGATATGATCAGTCCCGAGCTGGCCTCCGCGCTGGGGCAGGGTGCGACGCGGTCAGTGACAGTCGCTCCAGAGGCGGGCAGCGAGCGCCTGCGCCGACTGATCAACAAGAATCTCACGGAAGAAGAGATCCTTCGCGCCGCAGGGTTGCTGGCGGAAGGCGGGGTGCCTGCCATGAAGCTCT
>DLYX01000407.1:0-12738 GCA_003447545.1 Deltaproteobacteria bacterium
ACCTGCGAGTGGCAGTTCATGCAGGTTTGGGTAGGCGGCATACCCGCGTAGGCCGCGTCCTCGACCGTCGTGTGACAATAACGGCAATCGATCCCCAACTCCCCGGAGTGGTGCCGGTGACTGAACTGAATGGGCTGCTCGCGAGCCACGCCCTGGCCGGTGGCCCACGGAGAGCGATTGAGGGTACTCGCGAGGAAAAAGAACAGGCCTACCAAGCCGATGCCCCCGAAAATGACGACGCGCGACAAGACGTTCTGACTGCGATGAAAGATCTGCACTACCTTCAAGTTAAGCTCGCCAGCGCCCAGCACAAGATAAGAAAGATTGTATTTTTTAAAATTAAATTATAAGATAGAATGATACGTCATTTGTCTGATCGTCAGCCCAAATGCGCCGACGCTCACCCCGCGAGAGCAGTCGAGCCCTGAAAAGCACCCTTTCTCCGGGACTATTTTCAGTCGCGCCAAAATCCTCCCGGGTTCAAGCTCGACTCGATCGGCTTCCGCGCCAGCCGCCTGCCCGGTGCGAATCGCCCCGCCGCCTGGTGAAGCCACTTGACGACCTTGAAAATTGATCAAGAATTGGTGGTGAAGGTTTTAACGGCAATTTCAGACAAGGAACGGAAAATGATCTCGAACCCTATCAATAACGGCCCCTCAATCACGGCAAGAACGCTTCAGGCAATCGCCGGAGCGATCCTGGGACATCCCCAAACCACAGGACTGCAGACCGCTGCGGTTGCACCGGATGGCCATACGGCCACTGCCCTGACCCATTATGGTCGGCGCAGACGTCGCCGCATGCGCCGCTAGGCATGCGCAGCGTCTCGGGTTGCTGCCGACAGACCTAACGAACATAGCCGCCCGGGATTAGCCCGGAGAGACGGCAGAGATCTCCTGCTAGCCTCTGGCCCCCGGGAAGGCGAACGAGCTTACGGCCGGCATTGGAGCGAGGAACAGGCCTCCAAGCCGGTTGCATACCTGATTACATCTCGTCCCCACGGAGAGCGTCGATAAACAGATGGGCTGCGCCGGAGGCGCAATCCAACTCTGCAGGTAGTTCCGATCCTCCAACAGCTTCGAGCCGGTAAGACAGCAGGTCCGCTGCGAGGTCAAGGACCGGATCGGAAAGTTCGACGAGCGCCGCAACGTCCTCCGATCCGGTGCTGCAGACAAGATCGGCATTGGGAGGATCCTCGGCAAATGAATTCTCGCCCTTCTGCCATACGTCGATGAAATCCGCCGTCGTGGCCCGACCAACTTCCCGGTAAGGGCGGTCGGAGAACCATGCGACTTCCTGCAGCCCCTCGAGGATCAAGCGATCGCCCCTTAAATAAGCTTCATTTGCCGACTGCACAAAAAGCAGCTCCGGCCCGTCGTAAGCGCCAGACCCGAACTTTCGGGTCTGGCGCAAGGCGACTAGTCAAGCGCCGGGCCGCACGTCATCCCGCGCTTGTTCCCAACGCATTGGTCGGTTGTCCCGTCCAGCGCGATATCCGCCGCCGGGCCGAGAGTGAGAGTCACCGTCAGTGGACCTTGAGGATCCGTGCCCTCTTCCGGGGTCAGACCGCCAATCAGGCGCACCTTGTAGTTGCCTGTCGGTGCACGCCGCCGCTGCTCGAACTTGATGATCAGCTTCGGTTTGGAGTACGTGCTCTCGCGCATCACGCATCTGAGGACTCGTTCCGGCATCAAGCGACAATCGGACGACGCAAACGTGTAGGTATGCGACTGGCTACCGATCACGACTTCCGCCGTAATGCCCGCGGTTGCCACCATCAAAGGCCCCGTGCCCGGATCGTTCGAGGTCAACGTGCCCTTGATCACCACACCACCGGGCTTGTTACCGGTTTTATTGATGCGGGCGCTCTGAATGGCCAGACTCAGGTACGACGGGTCGCACTCGTTGGGAATCCCGTTATCGTCCACGTCGGGACCGTCCGGGTTGCAGCATAGACCCAGAAGACAGACGTCATCCTCACTCAGTTCGCTGCCGTCATCACAGGTCGTCAGGTCCGGCGTCCAGATATCCGTGCCACACTGCCTGGAGGCACCGTCGCATTGCTCGGCCGGATCGCACGTCGCATCGGCCGAAGCCCGACACTCCGTCCCGGCGGTCGCAATCGCGTCGCTCGGACACTCGGCATCACTACCGGTACACGTCTCGGCCAGGTCACAGGCACCATCCTGCGCCCGACATTCCGTGCCCGCATTGCCGGCGGGGTGGGTACAGGTGCCGCTGCCATTACAGATATCCCGCGTACAGGTCTTGTCGTCCGCGGTACATGCCGTCTCGGCCGGGAGGTCATTGACCACGCAAGTACCAGAACCGTTACAGGTGTCCTGGTCCGAGCAATCCGTGGCCGCGTCTCCGCAGGTCGTACTGGCATCGAAATGGTTCACCGCACACACACCGGCACCGTCACAGGTATCCTGATCCGAGCACTCGGTGGCCGCGTCGCCACAGCTGGTCGTCGCGGCAACAAAGCCGTTGTCGACGCACGTGCCAGCCCCGTCACAAGTATCCTGCACGATACATTCCGTGCCGGTATCCCCGCAGCTACTGGCAGATGCTTCGAAATCACAGGTCGCCGAGCAGCAATCGCCGCCCGCCGTCCCGCCATCGTCACATTGCTCGGCACCCACCACGATCGAGTCGCCGCAGACCGTATTGCAGGTCGTCGGCTCGGCACCGTCACAATTCCAACCGGACTCGACAACACAGGCATCCGAGCAACCGTCAGCGTTGTCCGTACCCGAATCGTCACAGGTCTCGGGCGCATCCACCAGCCCGTCGCCACAGACAATCTGATGACAGACGCTCGGCTCGGCCGTATCACACGCCCAACCCGATTCGACCGCACAGCTATCCGAGCAACCATCGCCCGTCGCGGTGCCGTTGTCGTCACAGGTCTCGGCTGCGACCATCAGGCCGTCACCACAGACACTCGCACAGACATTGTTTTCCTCGACCAGGCAAACGCCCGAACTGCCCCAGCGCAACACGTTGTCCGAGTCATACGCGGACAAATACACGTTGTCCGCGCTGTCGGTGGCTACGGCATAAGCGCCCGCCAATCCGAAATCGGCACTGTTCATGATCTCGGTAACAGCCCGGGGCGCCTCATTTGTGCAGGTTCCGGCGCAGGCAAAGCCCGATTCGGCCTGGCAGACATCCGAGCAGCCATCGTTATTGCTGGTGCCGCCGTCATCACAGGTCTCAGCACCCGTGACGATATCGTCGCCACAGACCTCGGTACAAGTGCCGCTCGCGCAATCCCAACCGGTCTCAACCGCGCAGGTATCCGAGCAACCGTCACCGACATCGGTGTCGCCGTCATCACAAGCCTCGGGCGCATCCAACAGGCCATCGCCACAAACGATCTCATGGCAGTCACTGGGGTCTGCGTCATCGCAAGCCCAGTCCGACTCGACCACACAGACATCCGAGCAACCATCGCCCGGAGAGGTGCCGTCGTCGTCACAGGTCTCGGCGCCGGCCACGATCCCGTCGCCGCAAGTCGTGGTGCAAACGCTGGGCTCGGACGTACAGTCAAAGCCCGATTCGACCTGACAGGTCGCCGAGCAGCCATCGTCGGCGTCGCGGTTGCCGTCATCACAGGTTTCGCCATCGTCCGACTGGATGGTGCCGTCGCCGCACGCAATCAACGCCACGCCCGCACAGGTCGTTGCGCCCTCGGTGCACTGGTCGCCTGTGGTCTCGGGATTACCGTCATTGCACGACTGGCCACCGCAACCCGCGGTCGCGGCACAAGAGTCACCGCCGCTGGGGCCGACATAGCAGGAGTCGGTCGCCATCGTCGGGAACTCGATGACGTAGCCCTGCTGAGTGGCACCGATACGCCCGGAGTACCAAAGGTCGTTGCTGTTGAGATATGCATAGAAGTGTCCGGGCTCGCTCGGCACATGGCGCGGGTTATTTCCCGCCCAATGCTCATAGGCCCCGTCCACCGGAGTACAATCGTAGTTGCCCGCATCATCGACGCAGACCACAGTGCCGGGATCGTCCGTCCAGACCCAGTCTCCGCTGCTCGTATAGTAGGGATGGTCGGTCAGCCCGATCCACGCCAGCAATCCGCCGGCCGCTTGCTCGGCATCGCTATCTTCCTGAGCACTCGTGTATACTGACGAGCTGGCCCTGGACGCCATCATAATACCAATCTCTGGCGACGCGCTCGGCATCCGGCCAGGAAATCCCGTTGTCAAAGACCCCGGCATAGGTATGCCCATTTGCGCCGGTCACAATCCGCGACTGCCAAGCATCCGACGTTGTGAAGGGAGTGGTCGCGGTGACCGGAGCTTCGTCCACCGGCACGTCAAATTCGATCACGTAGCCCTGCTGCGTGGCTCCCATTTTCGAAGTCGTCCAGAGCTGGTTGGCGGAAATCGATGCGTAGAAATACGCCGGCTCGCTCGGCACATGGCGCGGATTGTTTCCCGCCCAGTTCTGATAAGCCCCGCCCTCGGGCGTGCAATTGTAGTTGCCACCATCGTCGACGCAGACCACCGTGCTCGGATCATCCGACCAGACCCAGTCTCCCGCAGTCGTATAATAAGGATGATCGGTCAGCCCGATCCACGCCAGCAATTGATCGGCCACCGCACCGACCATGGCCTGCTCCTCCGCACTCGAGATGCTCACCAGGTGACCCTGCACGCCCTGATATTCCCAGTCCTTCGCCAGAAGCTCGGCTTCCGCCCAGGTCTTGCCCGAATCGAGGACCGCTGCATAGACGTGTCCGTCCGGGCCCGTCGTGATGCGCCCACCGTAAGCATCCGCCCCGGTAAACGTCTTCGTCGGGGTCACCGGGGTGTTGTCCACCGGCACCGCAAAGCGAATCACGTAGCCCGCCTGCTGCGCTATATCGGTCGAGCCGTACCAGAGCATATTGTTGTTCAAGTAGGTAGTTGTCGCTGATGCTTGTGGCTGATTCGCGGCGTAGTTTTCGTAGCCTGAGCCCGGCGTAATCCATACACGCAGGCCGTTTGCCACCGCACCGGCAAGCTGCTGCTCGTCAATATCGTTGATGATGGCGACTTCACCGGCAACACCCTGGTAGGTGTAGCCCTGCGCAGCAACCACCGCCTCGGCATACGTCCTCGCGCCAAATACCGCCGCCCAGTAGCTGCCGTCCCCGGCGAGAGTGACAGAGCCGAAGGCGTCTGACTCGGTGAATTCGGCCGCATGGGCCGGGGCCGATCCCGAGAGGGTGCCGATCAGCAGGGCGAAGGAAAAAGACAAGGCAGATAAGGAATTCTTGAACGACATGATGGGTGATACTCCAGAGATTTGATTGGGTCTTGAACGTCGGTTGGTAAGTGCTGAGATCAGCAAGGCAGCAGGGCGAGACGGAACTTGACACGACTGGGAGGATCGCAATGCAACTTTATCTGGTTTCTCTCACACGGTGAGACACTTCGTCGATAACTGCGGACCTCCCTAGCCTCCAGAGAGCTGCATAGGGGTTTACCCCCCCCCCCCCGCTCCGGGTAGTTCCGCGAGTCGCTGGCCTGAGATACCTTCGTTCTTCAAGCCGCACGGATTGGCGCTGCGGAAACCCGCCCCGGCCCCTACTCGGGGGCCTGTGCCGAAGCCGACACGGCAGCGTCAGCGGGTCGCGTAGGCCAGGCGCTTGAAATCATGCGCGAACGGGTGCCAGAAGCCCGGCATCCGCTGGGCAAAACAAAGTCCCGCCATGTCGGCCGCCGGCGCAGCCCAACTGTGTGTGCCGGCCATGCCGCCCCAATGGAGCTCGCCGACCGCCGCCTCGGTCTCGCCCTCGCCAGGCGCAGTCTTGATCGCGAGACCGAGGCCAAAGACCGTGTGCGGCATCGCCCACATCGGGAAGTGCACCTCGACGCCGTCGGCGAGTTGGTTGGTGCGCATCCGGACAAGGGTCTCGGGCTGAAGAAGCCGCACCCCGTCGACCGCACCTTCTCCTACCATCAGGCGGAAAAACTTGGTGTAGTCGGCCACCGTCGAGACAAGCCCACCGCCGCCGGAAAGAAAACTCGGATACCGCGTGTACATGCCGGTCTGGGGATCATCGCCGGGGGGGAGGCCCGGCTCCATCGGGTCAAAGAAATTGGCGACACCATACATCGTGGTGAACCGGTCGCGCTTTTCTTCGGGGACCCAGAAACCGGTATCCACCATCTCGAGCGGCCCGAAAATCCGCTCCTGCAAAAAATCATCAAAGGATTGCCCCGAGAGAACCTCCACCAGACGTGCGCAAACGTCAGTCGCGAAGCTGTAGCGCCAATCGGTTCCGGGTTGGAAACAGAGCGGGAGTGCGGCAAGCCCGTCGCATAAGGAAGCCAGCGTCATATCCGGCGCGGCCAGCGGGTTGAGACCCGCCACCCCGTAGGCTTGGTCGATCACTGACTCAGGTTCGATAAAGCCATAGGACCAGCCCGCACTATGGCTGAGTGCATGACGGACCAGGATCGGCCCCTCGGCCGGCATAACGTCTTCAATCGATTTTGCGTCCGGCGCCAGTACCTTGGGGCTGGCAAATTGCGGCAGCTTGCTCTCCAGAGGCTCATCCAGCGCAAAGGCCCCCTCCTCGTGCAGCATCATCAAGGCCACCGACGTCACCAGCTTGGTATTGGAGTACATCCGGAAGATGGCGTCCTCGGGCAGCGGCCCACCCGCTTCGGCCGACAGCGACCCATGATGGCCGCGATGGACGACCTTGTCGCCGTGCAGGATCACGGTTGCCAGACAGCCAAGGAGCTTCTGGTCGACATACCACTGCATCCGCTCATCGAGTTCGCGGAATCGCTCGACTGCATTTTCGTGATTGGACATGGTGCGTTCTCCGATTCATCTGGTTCTGCCAACTTTCGCCGAAAAGGCTTGCCGCACGGCGGGGCAGGAAGACTCAAGGAAGCTTGACGCCGTCGAGCTTCTTCTTGATCACTTCCTTGGTATCGCCAAACTTCCTTTGAATGATCCCGTAGAGACGGTCAACAGAACCCTCCGCGCGCAGCACGTCGTCATCGGTGAGATCCCCCCAGGCCATTTTCGCCTTGCCCTTGATCACCGACCACGCTCCCTTGATTTGATCGTCATTCATGACGGAGAACATGGCGTTGAATGCGCGCCGACGCAACAACCCGGCCCCAAGGGCGCCTGCTGGATCCGAGGGTGAAACCCGCTATTCTTCCGGCCATGGCAGACGCAGGAACGACAACACCGAGAACTGGAAATCTGGTCATCAGTCTGGCCTTTGCGCTGGGCCTGGTGAACTACCTGGACCGTGTCGTCATCTCCTACGCGATCGGCCCGATCCAGAAGGATTTCGGGATCGACAACGCGAGCTTTGGTCTGGCGATGAGTCTTTTTGCGGCAGGCACGCTCGCCGTCAACGGGATCTCGGGCGTCCTGCTGGACCGCTATGGAGCGCGAAAGATCTGGGCTGGCGGCCTGATTGTCTGGTCGGGGGCCATGTTCCTGATGGGCTGGATTGAATATTGGTGGCTATTCCTCGCGTTTCGGGCGCTGCTCGGGGTCGGGGAAGGTGTAAACTTTCCGGCAATGAATCGTGCGATAGCCGACTGGGTCCCGCGGGAGAGAGCAACTCAGGCCACCGCATTCGCACTCCTCGGGGTACCCGGTGCGCTATTGATCGGCGGACCCATCTTCAGCTCGCTCATCAACCAGTTCGGCTGGCGCGCGACCTTTACGGCTCTCGGCGTGGCCGGATTTGCGATCTTTGTGGTGTGGCTCTCGTTCTACCGCGAGCCCGAGAAAGCCACCGCAGGAGCCCCGCCGACGCTGGCCGAATATGCAGCGGTCCTCCGCAATCCCACGCTGCTCGCGACCGCGTGGTCATTTTTCGGCTTCGGGGCCATCCTGTTTTTTGGGGTGACCTGGATCCCGGGATACTTCGAGCATGAATTCCAGACGAAGCTGGGCACCATCGGCTGGTTCACGACCATGCCATGGGCGCTCTCGATCGTCGGGATGGTCTTCATCGGCACACTTTCCGACCGGCTGTTTCGGGCCACCGGCGACATCCGGCGCGCCCGCATTCATCCAATCTGGATCCTGCAACTTCTGGCTGCTGCCTCTTTCCTCCCTCTGGCCTCGGTCACATCGGCCGACTGGGCGGTTTTCTGGCTGACGTTGGGCATCGGCTTCTCGATGTCTGCCAACGGTCCCTACTACTCGATCTGTACCGATCTGTTCCCGAAATCAGCCGGTGCGGCCACGGGTATCATCGTCACGTTCTTCTCGGCCTCGGGCGTGTTGATTCCGTTTCTGGTCGGCTGGCTGACGGATACCACCACTTCTTTCGATGCCGCCTTCATCATGCTCTCGGGGATTGTCGGCTCGGGTGCGCTGGGATTGGTGCTGTTCGCCCGACCCGTTCGCACGCCATAGCGGATCCCGGTCCGCGGAAGACGACAGGATCGGAGAAATCAGGCGGGAGGGTCGCCTAGCGCCATGAGTCGATCGCGAAGATGTGAAAGCCGGATGGGTCTATAGAGGACCGGAAGATCGGCGCTTCGGCCCGGCGTCAGCGCCCTTTTCCTCGCGGAGGCAAGTTCGATCACCGGAACCCCTCCCCCCGCAGACCTCAATCGGTTCAGGTCATCCCGGCAATCCGCGGACGAAAATTCCTCGCTGACGAGCAGCGCGAGCAAATCTGTTTTTCCCGTCTGGTCGAGAGATGTCAGAGCGCTTTCCAGATCAGGAAAAGCAGAGCATTCAAAACCCAGGTAGGCCACTTGCTCCTGCAACTGTTGGCGGGTTGCCTCATGCGACTCGAGTGCAATCACAGATCTCGAATGGACCTCGGCAAGTCTTTCGTCCGACGGGGCGCCTCGACCGATACGAACCGTGAAGGAGAAGATACTGCCTTCGCCCACCTTGCTGGTCACTTCGACTGCTCCGCCCATTTGATGAACGAGTCGACGGACGATGGCGAGGCCCAGACCCGTTCCGCCAAACCCGCTCGAGTCGGTCCGTCCGATCTGCGAGAATTGTTCGAACAGTCTCGCCCTCTCCTCCCCGGGAATCCCCACCCCCGAATCACGGACCTCGCAGCGAAGCGTCAAAAACTCTCCTTCCACTGACTCCGAGGAAACGCTGACCACGATCTCGCCGGCCTCGGTGAATTTTACGGCATTGGCCAGGAGGTTCAGAATAATCTGTCGAATCCGCCCGGAATCGCCCACCGCCATCCTCGGGACCGAGGTCGGGATCACGCAGGCCAGCATCAGCCCTTTTTCTTCGGCATTTGCCGCGACCAAGTCGATTGCGTCCTCAAAGCAGGCGCGAATCTCGAAAGGTCGCTCCTCGAGAACCATCCGCCCTGCTTCCATTTTCGAAAAATCGAGAATGTCATTCAGAATCGTGAGCAGGCTTTCGGCGGCCGATCGAACGCGCTCCGCAAATTCGCGCTGCTCTACATCCAGTTTGGTATCGAGAAGGATATCGGTCATCCCGATGATGCCGTTCATCGGCGTCCTGACCTCATGACTCATTGTGGCCAGAAACTCGCTCTTGGCTCGATCTGCGCTCAGGGCCTGGTCACGAGCCTCGGCAAGCGCCCGCGCGGCATCCGTCCTCTCCGTCACATCCCGGATCACCACCAACTCTCCCGCATGGCGACGACGACGATCTCGCAGAACCGAGACACGCATCTCATACCACCCGCGCGCCCCGTCCTCTTCCTGGAAGACCTCGACCCCCGCATCCTCCCCACCTGCGCCCTCGCGGGCTCTCTGAACATTCGTGGCGACGCGAGGCAACGCCTCCTCCAGCGATTCCCCAAGGACCTCGCGGACGGGTGCCTCAAGAATCCTCTCGGCCGCTGCGTTCATGTCGATGATCCGGCCTTGCCCGTCCAGAACCATCACGGCGGCATCCAACTCCTCGAAAATCGCTTCTCGGGCGACCGGAACGAGTTCCAGAAAGCCGAACCGAAAAAGACTCCAAGCGATCAGCAGACCACTGAACCCGAAGCCCAGAGGCGTGAGGTCGAGCATTCGAGCAGGACCCAGCGAGGACAACCAGAGCACGTTGCCAATCGCGGGAAGAAAGGCAGCCAGTAGCAGTATGAAGTACTGCGGTCGGAGGAAATGCTGTGCCTGCAGAGCTGCGCGAAGAAGCGACAATGTGGCCACTGCGTAGAGACTCAGACCGTAAATGGTCCAACACCTGTACCAGAACCCGGATGTCCACTTGAGGCCGGGATCCTGACCGGGGACCTGCACGAGCGTGACGTCTTGCCACATCCAACCGTCGGTCCCGTTGAGCAAGACGACCACCACCGTCAAAATCGGGACCAGCAACAAACCTGCGATCCCGCGGCGAGAGATCCGCCCCCAACCACGCGTGAAATCCGAGACGAAAATGAACCAGGTCACCGGAACCGGAACGATCCCGAGATAGGCAATCTGCGCCCAGAAGAGCTTGTCGGTCAGGGATATCGAGAGCAGCTCCTGAGCATAGGCGAAGCACCAGAGAGACACCGAAAGGAGCTGGCAGACAAAGGCGCTCACACCCGGCGCGGGAGACGGCGCCTTCTTCCAGAGGCGAAGCGCCAGAAGTCCCAAAAATCCCGCGGAAAACACCAGGAAAACGCTATAGACGGCGCTCGTCACGCGGATGCCGTCTTTTGCTGGATGTATCGAATCACTTCAGGAAGTTAGCCGGATCTCCTGCGCTACGGCAAGGAAAAAATCAGAATCCTTCGCCCTCTCGACGGAAGCAAACCTGAACGCTGGTAGCTGCCGAGCGGCGCGACCGCTGCAGGTTCAGTCGGCGACCTCTCGGTTCGCCATCCAGTGCCGAAAGGCCGCCGCCAGCCCGATGATGAGCAGCGCGACAAAGATCCATTGTTCGTAGCTCGCCATATCTCCCATCGTCGTCTCGACGGCCTTGCCGAAGAAAAAGCCGATCGACGCGGTCAACACCGACCAGATAAAGGCGCCCACGAAGTTGAGCACGGTAAAGCGCAACTGCGACACCCCCGACACCCCGAGCGCGGCCGCACCGAGCATGCGCATCCCGTAGAGGAAGCGGAAGCCAAGAATCAATGGCGTCCCCCAACGCTCCGAGAGCGCTTCGAATCGCTTCAGGCCCTTGTCCCAATGTGGCTTTGACTGCAGAAATGACTTGCCTCTGGAGCGACCGAGCTGAAACCAGAGCTGATCGCCAAGGGCAGCCCCCAGCGCCGCGACCACGATCACCGCACCGAGGTGCAGATAACCTCGATGGGCCGCAATCCCGGCCAGTACAACACCGGACTCGCCTTCGAGAAACGCGCACCCGAAAACAAAATAGTAACCATATTCGTGCAGCAAGCTCTCAAACGTCGACACAGGAAGTCTGTATCACTATTTCGGGCGAGATGCCTTACGCCAAATCGTAAAGATCGATCCACACTCGGGCGATTTATGTACGAAAGCGGTCACGCGCATGAATCTCGAATCTCCAGATTTGGTATCCACCATCAAGAAACGTCATCAAAGACGACCACCTGCCGGGCAACATCCCCCTGCCGCAGATGCTCAAAAGCATCGTTCAGACCGGTCAGCGGGATGCGCGAAGAGATCATCTCGTCCAACTGCAGGCGACCATCGAGATAGAAGTCCACATAGCGCGGCATATCGAAGCGGAAACGATTGGAACCCATAAAAGATCCGACGACCTTTTTTTCCTGCAGAGTGATGTCGGCTGCCGGCAGCGGAACCATTTCCATCATACCGACGACCCCGACCAAAACCGTCGTTCCGCCCCGACCGGTCATGGCCACAGCTTGCTGAATGGTCGGAATGCGACCGATATTCTCGAATACGAAATCCGCGCCCCCCTGGGTCAGTTCGTGAACAGCGGCTACCGCATCCTCCGTGCTGGCATCGACACAGTCGGTGGCACCCAGGCTTTTGGCCAATTCAAATTTCCACGGCTGGGTATCGATCGCGATGATGCGTCCGGCCCCGATAATCCGCGCGCCTTGCAAGGCTGCCAGACCCACACCACCCAGGCCCAGAATCACGACACTCGAACCCGCGGGCACATGTACGGTATTGAGAACCGCACCAATCCCCGTGGTCACGCCGCACCCGATCAGGCAGGCCCGGTCCAGCGGCATCTCGTCGCGAATTTTCACCAGCGATCGCTCGGGGCAAAGCATCTGCTCGGCGAACGAAGAAAGGTTTGCGAACTGGCCGAGCGGCGCGCCGTCGGCAGCACTCAGTCGCGGCGGGAGCGCCGGGTCGCGCCCCTCGAACTGGGTCGGACAAAGATAAGGACGTCCGTGCGTGCAAAATCGACAGACCCCACACCAGGAGTTCAGACAACCAATGACATGATCGCCGGCTCGAAAATCCGTCACGTCCGGTCCCACCTCTTCCACGACGCCGGCGGGTTCATGGCCGAGAATGCAGGGGGCGGGAAAAGGCAACCCGCCCTCGACCACCGTCAGGTCGCTATGGCAAATGCCCGAGGCGGCCGTGCGCACCAGGACTTCCCCCGGGCCGGGCTTGTCGATCGTCACTTCTTCAAAAACCAGCGGCGCATCGTTGGCGCGCATCACAGCAGCTTTCATGGGGACTCCCTTATTTGGTCAGTGTCTAGTTCAGGTTCCGATGCGTTCCGCGACCTGTCTAATTGCCGCCGCTCGGTGCCTGCGGTGCCTGCGGTGCTTGTGGTGCTTGTGGTGCCTGCGGTGCTTGTGGTGCTTGTGGTGCTTGTGGTGCT
>DLYX01000407.1:13031-13365 GCA_003447545.1 Deltaproteobacteria bacterium
GTGCTTGTGGTGCTTGTGGTGCTTCTGGCGCGCCTGCCGCGTCTGGCAGGTCCTGTGCGTCCGGGGCACCTGTCGCGCTTGCAGCACGAGCGGGCGCCTCGGCAATCGCGCCCGCTGCCGGGGCAGCCGCGGGCGCCTCGTCACCCAGGCACAGATTCTGGCTTTGTACCTGACCGAGAAAGACGCTGCCGATGATCATGCAGGGAACCCCGTCGGCCATCACCACCTGCCCGCGAACCTTGGAGTCGCTGCAACTGGCCTGACAGCCCTGCAAGACTCCCTTGAGCTCCCGGTCGGTGCAGGCCTCCGTAATATCCGAGCATGCCATGATCTC
>DLYX01000614.1 GCA_003447545.1 Deltaproteobacteria bacterium
GCGTCTCGGGGCCCGGGGGGATCGAGAGTGGATCGTGGGTAAGGCAGCCGGACACCAGAAGCGTCAGGGCGAGAACCATGGGAAAGGGGACCGACATCAGGCGAGATTTATCGGAGGCATCCGGCTCTGTCGAGGCCCGGGCTCCGGTCCGTCCGATCTTCCTGCTATCCATGATCCATGTTCGAGCAAATCCGGGTTATTCTGGTGCGCCCTCGCCGCGGTGGAAACGTAGGTCAGGTGGCTCGAGCCATGAAGAATATGGGTTTATCGGACCTTTGGGTCGTGGCCCCCCGCACGCCTGTGGGCAAAGTCGGGGAGCGGATGGCCGCCCATGCGGCCGACGTCCTGGCGGCTCGCCGGACAGTGGACAGCCTTGCCGAGGCCGTCGGAGATTGCGTTCTGACCATCGGGACCGTGGGACGGGAGACCGCGCGCCACGAAGAGCCGCTGGGTCCGGAGGATTTTGTGGCCCAGACATTTGCGGCCGCCACCCAGGGGCCGGTGGCTCTTGTTTTCGGTCCCGAAGATCATGGGCTGTCGAACGCAGAGCTCGATCAATGCCAGAAGTTCGTGACCCTGCCCACATCTCCAGGGTATGCGTCGCTGAACCTCGCGCAGGCGGTTCTGCTTTGCTGCTATGAGCTCTTGCGTGGCGCCCCCCCGGAGCGCCAACGCCCCGATACCCGTCGCGCCGAGATCCGTAATGCGGATGGCCAGCCAGCCTCCGGTCAGGAGCGCGAGGACCTGTTTGCCCATTTCTCGGAGGCATTGACCGATATCGGATTTCTGGACCGCGAGAATCCGACCCATATGGTGCGAGCTTTGCGCGGCTTCTTCGGCCGGGCGGGACTCACCGTCCGTGAAGTCCGCATCTGGAGGGGGATTTCCAGACAGATTCTATGGGCAGCTAATCGAGCGCGCGGACGCGATTGATCGCGACGCCCTGAACCCCGCCGGCCGCGAGGATCTGTCCACGGACTTCCACTTGTCGCGCCACATGGTCGATCAGCAGGCTGGGTACCGGGCCTTCTTCCTGGTTGCGAATCTCGACGTAGAGAATCCCGGTCTGCGCATCGAGGATGCCGAGGTCCTGTCCGGCCCGAGCGCAGGCGATCGCGCATTGGCGATGCTTCTCACCGTGGCGGTCGCCGATCACGAAGCATCCGGTTTCCACAACTTCCCCGCGCAGCGAGACCGGCGCGGTCGAGACCTCCAGTTGATTTCGGTTGGCGCGCGCATCGACCGCGCCGAGAAGGGCGACAAGTGCGGCCAATACCGTAAGCTGGCGGCGGACTCGTTCGAGCGAGAGCACGCCTGGCTGCCGGGAGGCAGGCGAGGTCCGTTTCGGGGCCTCTCGAGGGGCTGGGGCGAGCATGGCCTTCATCGGATCGAGGAATCAGTCGATCGAGTCGATTCGTTGCTCGGTCGCGGCCAGGTGCCGGGCGCGATCGATGGCCTCGATCTGGGTGCGCACGCGCTGGAAAAGCTCCTGCTTGTTGACCGGCTTCGCCAGAAAATCGCTCACCCCGAGCTTCATCCCGTTGGCACGGGTATCCATATCGTCGCGAGCGGTCAGCAAAATCACCGGCAATGAAGCGGTTTTCGGATCCTTCTTCAGCGCTTCGCAAACTGCAAAGCCGTCCATGCGAGGCATCATCACATCGAGGAGAAGAACGTCGATCGAATCGTCAGGCAGTTTTTCGACCGCATCCTGTCCGTCGATAGCGGTGATGACTTCATAGCCTTCCCGTTTCAATAGATGAGAGAGCAGGGTCCGGCTGTCGTCGTCATCATCGACCACCAGAATTTTACCAGAAGAAGCCATCGTCATTACCTATCTCTCTCTTGCTGAAAACTGGCGCTATTGATCGCCCAAGTCCCTTTCGAGATCCTCGCCGGAGCCGTCCTCGAGCACGGATGGTTGATGGCCATCGGCGGTTGCCAGTTTGCGTCGCCGCAGCTTGGCGACCAAAGTCGTTCGTTTGAGCCGCAAAAGCCGCGCGGCAGCTTGTTTGTTGCCCTTGGTCCGCCGCAAGGCGTCTTCGATCAGTCCGTTCTCGAACTCCTCCACCGCCTGCGCGAGGTCGATGCCCTCGTCGCCCATGACCGGGCGCGGAAGTTTCTTCTCGGAAATGAAAGCCCGGACGTTCTTGGGCAATTCGTCGACTTTGATCTCGCCGTCGTCCGAGAGAATCACCAACCTCTCGACCATATTCTCCAACTCGCGAACGTTGCCCGGCCAGTCATACTCCCAAAGATAGATCATGGCTTCTTCGGTGATGGTCGTGCTGGCGCCGTTCTTCTTCGCGTTATGACGGTCGAGGAAATAATTGACGAGAAGCGGTACGTCCGAGCGTCGCTCCCGCAGGGGAGGCAAGTCGATGGGAATGACCTCGAGGCGATAGTAGAGGTCCTCACGAAAGAGGCCTCTCTCAACTTGTCGCTGCAGATCCTTGTTCGTGGCCGCGACGACGCGCACGTCTACCTGCCGGGCCTGATCGGCTCCAACGGGTCGAATTTCTCTGTCTTGCAGGACGCGCAGTAGTTTGACCTGCAGGACCGGACTCATCTCCGCGATCTCATCGAGGAAGATCGTTCCGCCGTGCGCAAGTTGGAACATGCCTTCTCGTGTGCCGATCGCGCCGGTGAACGAGCCTTTTACGTGCCCGAACATTTCGGACTCGAGAAGTTCGGCCGGGATCGCGCCGCAGTTCACCGGGATGAAAGGCTTGTCGGCGCGCAGGCTCTGGTTATGGATGCTTCGCGCCGCGAGTTCCTTGCCCGTGCCGCTCTCGCCGAGAATGAGACAGGTGGCGTCGGTCCGTGCGACCCGGCTGATCAACCCGTGGACTCGGGCCACGAGGGCGTGCTCGCCGATCAGCCGCCCGGGTAGCTCCGGTGCGGCCGCAGCAGACGCAGGCGCAGGCGGGCGACCGACGGGAACCGTCGCGACAGTATCATTCGCAAATCCGGGACTTTCTTTGAAGATCGCCATAAATCGAGGTCGTGCAGGGTCCTGGTGTAGGTATTCGCTTGTTCCTGACCAGAACCTTAGCGCAAGTGACATGAATTTGTCGCCCTCTAAATTGCTCAAGCTTATGTGAGTTGTTAATCGCGGGGGAATGTCATCATCCAAGCCAGCCAAAGGCAAAAGAAAACCCCGAGTCGACGGGCGAGATCCCCTGATAGCACGGAAAATCGTTATCGAGCCCGATTATCTGGACCATGCGGAGGGCTCATGTCTGATTTCCTGCGGTCAGACCAAGGTGCTCTGCGCTGTGAGTCTGGAAGAGGGCGTGCCCCGGTTTCTGGACGGAAAAGGGACGGGCTGGATGACTGCCGAGTACGCGATGCTCCCGCGGGCCACGCATAGCCGCAATGATCGAGAGTCCCAGAAGGGCAAGATCAAGGGGCGTACTCACGAGATCCAACGCCTGATCGGACGGAGTTTGCGCGCGGTCGTAGATCTGGATCTGCTGGGCGAGCGGACCCTCACGATTGATTGCGACGTGATCCAGGCCGACGGTGGTACCCGGACGGCCGCGATCAATGGAGCCTATGTTGCGGTGGCACGTGCTCTGAACCGTCTCGTCAAAGATGGCACCTTGGCGAAATCTCCGCTGCGGGAACCTGTTGGCGCGATCAGTGTCGGCCTGGTCGATGGGCAGTTGTTGGTCGACCTGGCTTACGGTGAGGACAGCCGCGCAGAAGTGGATGCCAACTTCGTCATGACGGGTTCGGGTGGCATCGTCGAAGTGCAGGGCACGGCCGAGGGGCGCACCTTTACGCGTCGCGAGTTGAACCGCATGGTGGACGCGGCCTGGAACTCGATCGAAGCGATCAAAAAGATTCAGGACGCCGCGATTCGCAAACGCGCGCGCCCTGCGAGTCGCTAGAAGGATGCGGAACGAGG
>DLYX01000650.1:0-3135 GCA_003447545.1 Deltaproteobacteria bacterium
GCAAGGCATCGCCCACGACATCATGGAGGAATACCGGGACAAGTATGGGCCCGAACCGGAGATCGCCCCTATACGTGCAACCCGTTTCCAGATGAAGGACGATCGCTCCAACCCGAGCGATCCGCGTAAACGTCGCTTCTCCTTCCGCTCGTCTGCCTACCGCGGCAGCCCCTCCGGCCTGGTCGTGCCCGAGTTCGGCAGTGAAGGCGATCCGACCTCGTCGGGCAACAGTGGAGGCGGCGCCACACTCACCATCTATCCCACCGCGGGTGACCTGAGCGACGCCGTGGAACTCGACCTGCCGGCGACGCGCTGGGAACGCAGCGGCTCGACCTCACGCCCGGGCTATCGCTACAAGGATTCCCAGCTGAGCGAAGGCCCGATCAACAAGGTTTCGCTGCGCAACGGCACGCTGACCATCTCCGGCAAAGGGGCGGGACTCTATACACTTGAGGAGGCTCCCCAGGGCGAAATGGCCTTGCGTCTTCGACTCGGCACGGGCGAGGTTTTCTGCGCCGCAGCGGAAGCTCGAGATCCCGCCAGCAAGAACGACTCGACGTCCCGTTTCATGGGGGTCAAGAATTCTGGACAGCCAGATCCCTGCCCACCCCTGAATGCCGCGCCTTATGGTTCGGCTTCGGCGGCGTTCCTGAGCGCCCCACCAAGCCTGATGGACTGAAGCAAGCCGTCGTAAGCGAAACCTTTGCCCCTCTTGGAACGAAACGGGTTGACCCCCTTCGGCCCAACTTGATACGCCGTATCAAGGACATGCTCCGATATGCGCTGTTCATTTGGGGAGGTTCGGGTCGATGAGATCAACAGAAAAATATCTAACGGCCGTGGCCCTGACAATCGCTCTTGTCACTGGCGGCTGCGGCGACAGCGGTTCCGAGGCCGATCCTCTGGCCGGAATGCAGTCGAACTTCACGCACAAAATGATGCAGTCGACCGGCGAGAACCCGTTTGCCCAGCTCGGCTACGAGTGCCGCGAATGCACCTGGGAGCAAATTCAAGCCATCGTGCCACCCCCAGGTTGGACCAAGGGGCCCACACAGATCTTGATCCCCACCGGCGAAATGCGCAGTCGCCCCTCCTTCGAAGGGGTTCCAGACTCAATGGATTTCGTTCCCGAAATTCCCGGCAACGAATATCTGCTGATTGTGAAAAACGTCGACGCCCGGATCATCGAGATCGGAGCCATGGGTGTCGTCGTTGAAGCTCAGGTGATGCGCGACACCCTGCTACGCTTTCCGCCAACAGCCCTCGTCCATGAACTGACCGATCCCGACGGCAACGTCTTCGTTCTCTTTGTCCACGGAATCGACCCCAACGACCCGTATCGAGTCAACTATCTGGACCCCGACGCCCTCTCCTACCTCATCCCACCCGAGGGATGGACCTACAGCAACCGCGTCCTCACCGAGGAATTGCTGCTCGACGCCGACGGCAGCACCACCGTGGTGGCGATCCGCGGCGAGGTCGACTCGACCTGGGAGAAGCGCTAGCGATCCCGCCGGGCTGCCCCACCAATTCGCTCGTTATCCAGTCAACGTCTGCGCGGCAGGCGTTTGGCGACTACCAGCCAGTCCCAGGGGTACGGTGCTCGCATCCATCGCGGAGCATCTCCGAACTCGCTGTCCCAAGCGTAGGGCACCTTGTCGAGATGCTCGATCTGGAGACGCGAGCCCTGCAGCATGAGGCTTAACTCCTCGGCGAGGTAGTGCTTTGTCGGAACACCGTCGATTCGCATCACGCCACGCAACAACTCACGACTCGTGCGCTTCGACGGCGCACGGGCCTCATCTTCCGCATCCGTCTCGGGATCCTCGGAGCCATCACGACCGTGCCATTCCACCAGACGGCGATGGGCGAGGAGAGCACTTTCCAGCGAGGGAACCACCAACACGAGCCGGCCCTTCGGCGCCAGCGATTTGCGAGCCGTATCGAGGATCGCTGAGCGAAGCTCCTCGTCGGCCATGATCAGCACATTCGCACAAACAACCACATCGGCGCGGACCATCGTGGTCGGTCGCCCCTTGGCCGCATCAAGCATTCGGATGTCGACATGGCTGCGGTGCCCGTGTTCATGTCGGGCGATTTTCAGCAACTCTTCGGAGTGGTCGACGGCAACGACCTGACCGAAACGATCGGCGAGTGGGCCGATGTACTTGCCGACTCCACAGCCCAGATCGATAGCCGTCTTTTCGGTCCCGGCAAGTTCGTCTAGGCGGTGTGCGATGATACCGGAGAGATCGGCGTCAAAAGAGCTCAGAACCGCCTGATCATACGTCGAAGCAAGGCGATCCCAGTACAGGCGATCCATGCGCGTGGACGTCATGCAGTTTATTGGTCACGAATCGGCCCGGATTCCAAATGTGGTCGTGACGCAATTCGTACAGATTCAGAAACCAAAACCTGCCAGAAGCACGACCAGATAGATCACGATATACCCGGCCAGGAAGACCCAGAAGACCGGTTGCGAGATGCCCCCGGGATGAAGGTGCTCCCGGCCCAGATGTCGGCGCAGGAAGACTCCTTCAAAAACAAGGGCAACCAGAAGGACTCCGGCGAAAGAGACAAGAACTCGCTGCACGGAAGCGGTCGGGGCGGCGTAGAGGAGCAACAACCCGATCAGGGGATGGCTCAGGGTCCGCGGAATACTGATCAGATTGGACAGATAGTCCCGCATCAACCAACGATCGCGAATGTCGAGGATCTGCAATGGGGTGAGCACAACCAGCATCAACCATCCCGCGATCTGCATGGTCGTGGTGGTTGGCTGGTCCCCGGCAAAGCTCCAGGTGCCGTCGAGATACAAAGCTGCCGGCGCGATGGTGCCCAGCAGGTAGGCCGCAAGCTTGCTGAACCGTTCGGCGCGGCCCCAAGGACCCCAGGAAACCCAGCGCCAACCGGCTTGCCGATCATAGGTGGCCTTGTCCACGGGGCCCGACAGCGAAGCAATGAATGAACCTCGAGACGGCCCCCGCAACGAGTCCTGTTCTCGACTCACGTCGCCTTTCGCCATCGGGTCTGGCCCTGCCCGGTCGGCGACGGAAGATCCAGCGGCGTCAGGATTCCTGCCGAAGCCGCTGCTACGGCGGGAATCGCATTGACCATGCGGGCTGCGGCAGTCCC
>DLYX01000650.1:3447-4371 GCA_003447545.1 Deltaproteobacteria bacterium
CGTTGCCGCCGGCAGCGGCTCCTGTCTCGAAATGATCATCGGCATGCAGCGAAAGTTCGAGATGCGGATTCGCGTCGAGCAGGACGCGATGGGCACCCTGGCCTTCGGGTGGGTAGGGCCACTCGGGCGCGCACGCATCATCGATGCGTGTCACGTGCTCGGCCACAATGCGGGCTGTGCCGTCGACCATGCCGCGCACCTCGAAGCGGAAGGCACCCTGCGTGCCTTCCGCAAAATGACCCATGCCCGGCACCTCGACATCGCGCTCGAGCGCGCGTTTCTCAACTACGGTTTCGACCGCATCCAACGACTCGCCAAGGGCTTCGGCGATCAAGCGCAACATCGGGCCCCAGACCATCTGCAAACCGAAATCCAGCAACATGGGCGGCGTGGCATCCATCGGCTGGCCGAAACCAGCCAGGTCCCGCACGGCCTCGGGCTGGTGGTACAGAGCGTAGTTGAACAATTCCTGCATGCGAATTTCGCGAATATCGGCCACGACCCCGGACAGTAAAATTGGCAATACATCCATCACCCATCCGGGATCCATCCCGGAGACGAAAATCGACGCATCCCCTTCTCGGCAGGCACTCTCGATCGCGGCGCGCACTTCCTCGGGGCAGAGGTCCGGGTGCAACAGCGGATAGAACGACGTCGAGACAACATCCACGCCCGCGCGCAAAAGCCGCTCGAGATCCGCCACAGCCTCGGCGGGCCGCATATCCCCGCTGGCCGTATAAGCCACCACATCCAGTCCGGCGGCCAGAGCCTGATCCACGTCGCGCGTCGCCTGAACGCCCAGCGGGTCCAGACCCACCAGACCACCCGCATCCTGACCGTCCTTGTCCGGCGATGAGACCATTACCGCCGCCAGCTCGAGTTCGCCATGACTGACCACGGCGCGTACGGCCGGTCGACCCACAT
>DLYX01000344.1 GCA_003447545.1 Deltaproteobacteria bacterium
GGGCTGGTGTCGCTATCGTCGCCGACTCGCCACATGCCATAGACGATCCGGGAGAAACTCAGGGTCTCGGTGATATTGATGCGTTCCATGAATCTTCTGTAGGCAACTGTGTCCATGCTTGCCACATGGTAGTTCCGCATTCAGGGTCGACGGGAGGAAGTAGATGAAGGCGATCGAGGTACGCGAGGGAGCACTTTTCTGGTCAGATCATGCAGTCCCGCAGGTGGGGCCGAGCGAGGTATTGATCCATGTGCATGCAACGGCGGTCAATCGCGCCGATCTGATGCAGCGCATGGGTTTTTACCCACCCCCGGCGGGGGCGAGCCCGATTCTGGGGCTGGAATGTGCGGGCGAGGTGGTTTCGTTGGGATCTGGCGTTTCGGATTTCGCGGTCGGTGATCGCGTCTGCGCGCTTCTTTCCGGGGGAGGCTACGCCGAGCAGGTGGCGGTTCCCGCGGGGCAGGTTCTGCGAATCCCGCCGGAAATGAGCTTCGAGATGGCGGCCGCGATCCCCGAGGTCTTTGCGACGGCGTACCTGAATCTCTATCGCGAGGCGGCCCTGCGGCCCGGTGAACGCGTGCTGGTGCATGCAGGCGCCAGCGGCGTTGGGACCGCTTCTATCCAGCTATGTCGCGCTTTGGGGAATCCATGTTTCGTGACAGTCGGCAGCCCCGAGAAGGTGGAGCGCTGCCAGGCGCTGGGCGCAGAGGGTGGATGGGATCGACACGAAGGAAGTTTTCTTCCCGCCGTATCGGCATGGGCTGACCCTGACGGTGTAGATGTGATCCTTGACCCGGTTGGCGGTGCCTATCTGGAGGACAATCTGATCTGCCTCTCGCTGGAGGGAAGGCTGGTTCTGATTGGTTTGATGGGTGGCGGCGACGCGAAACTGTCGTTGGCGCAGTTGATGATGAAGCGTCTGCGCGTGATCGGCTCCACGCTGCGCGCCCAGCCGGTGGAAGCAAAAACGGTGTTAATGCAGGAGATGGGACAACGGCTTTGGCCTTTATTTGCCACCAATGAAATTCGTCCGATTGTCGAAGCCGTTTTGCCGATCACGGAAGCCTCGCAGGCGCATGCGCTGGTAGAGGCAAACCAGACCTTCGGTAAAGTCGTCCTCCGCGTGAATTGAGAGCGGGGTCGACAGGTGCTCTCGGGAAGAGGTGCGGCCTGTTTCGATACGCTGCCCGCGGAGATCACACTGTCTTCGGCGAGGGATGCGCCAAAACCCTCAGGGTATGCTTGCCGGCGGTGTCCCAGCCGGACGTCGCTGCGCGAATGGTAAATCCGGCAGCGCTCAGTTGTTGCCGCAGATCTTGCTCGACGACGCAGAAACGTGCGCTGGGGTGGGCATGCCTTTCCAGATTCTGTCGGGTGGGATGGATCAGGACCAGGAGTCCGTCAGGTTGAAGGATGGAGCGGAGTTCCTGCCAGCTGGTATCCGGCGGGAGATACCAACTGCAGAAGATGACGACGAAGGGGCCTGCAGGCAAAGGATCGCGGTCAAGGTCCACGACCTGCGTGGTCAGGGCGAGGCTCGCGGCGGTAGCGGCGGTTTGGGCCAGCGCGAGGCCCGTCGGGGCGACGTCGACGAGCGTGACGTCGAGGCCGTGACGCGCGAGTCGAAGCGCGTGTCGTCCGCTTCCTCCCGCGAGATCGAGCGCCCGTCCTGTTGAGGGAAGCTGGTCCAGAATTTCCTCGAGAGAGGGATCGGGGGCGCCGATCTCGTCGGTTGTGCGTTTCTGGTAGCGGCTTTCCCACTTTTCCCGGTCGGCATCACTCATCTTCACCTTGTAGCGACTGTGTCGGAGAGATGCTGCCCGAGGCTTTGTCGCGTTGCGATCCTGTCACTTGCTTGCCAACCATAGTCCCTGGTTTCTCAGAGACATCGGAGGAGGAAACACTTTGCGAGCGTTACGAGTGCATCAGACCGGAGACCCCGCCACTGTCCTGCAGTTGAAATCCGAAGTTGCCATTCCCGAGCCCGGCCGCGGGCAAGTACGGATTCGTGTGGACGCGGCCGCACTGAACTTCGCCGATGATCTGATCTGCCGGGGGAAATATCAGGAGAAACCCTCGCTGCCATTCACGCCGGGGCTCGAGGTCAGCGGAGAGGTGGTCGCGGTTGGGCCCGAGGTGACGATATCTCCCGGCACTCGAGTGATGGCGTTTGCGGCCTTGCCCCACGGCGGACTCGCCGAAGAAGCGCTCGCCAACGAGGTCATGACCTTTCCCGTGCCGGAAGGCTTCCCGGCGGACCAGGCGGCTGCGATGTTGGTCACCTACCAGACTTCCTACGTCGCGCTGCACCGTCGCGCGCAATTGCGCGCCGGCGAAGTGTTGCTGGTGCATGCAGGGGCTGGCGGGGTCGGGTCCTCGGCCATTCAGCTCGGCAAGGCGGCGGGGGCGCGCGTGATTGCGACCGCGGGTGGCGCCGAGAAGGCATCGATCTGCCGTGATCTCGGGGCCGACAAGGTCATCGACTATCGCGATCAGGATTTTGTAGCCGAGGTCAACGCCTGGACCGATGGGCGCGGCGCGGATGTGATTTATGACCCTGTGGGTGGCGATACCTTTGATCGGTCGCGTAAATGCATCGCTTGGGAAGGCCGAATTCTCGTGATCGGTTTTGCCAGTGGTCGGATCCCGGAGGCCCCGGCCAACCATGCCTTGGTCAAGAACTATTCCATCCTAGGGGTGCATTATGCCCGCTACAGCCTGATGAATCCGGAGTATCTGCGCGAGGTGCATGCGGGTCTGATGGGATTATACGCCGAGGGCAAGATCTCGCCCCTGCTGCACAAGGAGGTTTCACTCGAAGAGGTGCCCGGTGCGCTCGGCAGCCTTGTGTCTGGCGGGACGGTCGGGAAAGTCGTGGTCCGTCCCTGATGCCTCCATCTTTCGATCTTGCACCGATGATCGGCTGGTGATCGGCTGATCATCTCGAGCCAGGCTCGTTGGGCCCGCGCGGCGGCTCGCCGTCCAGTAGCCCGCGCCTCGGGACCGTCCCGCCGCAGGGCGAGCCTGGTCTCTTATCCGAGATCGTCGGGGATGGCTTCTCGCGCCGCCCGCAAGCCGCGGACCAGCAGGCTCTGATCGTTGGCGATATTGACGAACCGGAATCCGTCATGGATTTTTTCGGTGGCATCTTCGGGGCTGCGGGCGTAGATCCCCGCCGGCTTGCCGGCGGCTCGGGCCGCTCGCAGAATTTTGGCGACACTTCGAGTGAAGACTTCGGCTTCGGGATTGCCGTGCACGCCCAGAGCCGCGGAGAGGTCGGCGGGCCCGATGAAAACACCGTCGAGACCTTCGACGGCGAGGATCTCCTCGATATTCTCGACGGCCTCGGCCGTTTCAATCTGTACAAGCACCAGAGTCTCCCAGTCTGCTTCGGCCAGATATTCGGCAAACTCCAGCCCGTAGCGGTGGGCTCGCTGTGAGGCGATGCCACGCTGGCCCCGGGGCGGATAGCGACAGGCCGATACCACGTCCTCGACTTCCCGGGCGCAGCGAATCTGTGGGACGAGAACGCCTTCGAACCCCATATCAAGGACGCGTTTGAACAGGCCGGCGTCTGAGGCTCCGGCTCCGGGGACACGGATCAGCCGGGTGCAGGTCTCGTGCTGTGCGTGCGGAACCAGCGCGATGGCGCCTTCGGTGTCCAGAATGCCGTGCTCCGCATCCATCAGGATCCAGTCATAGCCCAGCGGGCCGGCTATGCCTGCGGTCACTTCGCTGCCCAGGACGGCCCAGACGCCGAGTGCCGCCTGGCCCGAGGCCAGTTTTTCCTTGAGGTGATTTTTTCGCATGGCAGGTCCATCAGGATTCGATCAAAACCGACGCATGGATGCAATCGTCCGGGGAACGTCCGGACGCATGGTGCTCAGTAGAGGTTTTTTTTCGCATCCTGACGAAGGCCATAGTCGATCAGCC
>DLYX01000330.1 GCA_003447545.1 Deltaproteobacteria bacterium
CCGTAGCTCAGTTGGGAGAGCGCTTGGCTGGCAGTCAAGAGGTCAGGGGTTCGACCCCCCTCGGCTCCATTAAAAAAAACCTCTGCTTTGCAGAGGTTTTTTGTTTTTCAGGACTCGATTCCTCACAACCTTGCCTGGGGATCGCGCAGACGCTGATGCACATGTCCTGCAAAATGAAGGAACGGCCTGCAGGTGAATTGTCAAACGGGCCGCTCCGCAGTTAAACTCGGCGCAGACGGGCCTGAATTAGCGAGTCGAGTGCCAGGCGGTCGCCTCGGGAGACGTGCAAATGAACGAACGCAAAAGGGCCAACATGCGCGGAAGTGCGCCCCCGGTTTCCATCGTCAGTTTGGCGATCCTTCTGTCGACGGCCGGATGTGGCGGCGGTGGTGGCGAGGGTGCCCCGAACCGGGTCGAACCGGCGAACCCCACGATCGAAGGACCGATCACCGGTGGCGGCGGCGACGATTGCTGCACGATTCTCGGGGGGGCGGTTGATTTACGGACTCAGGGGTATACCCCGGGACGCCCCTTTTTTGCTGACGTAATCTTCGATCCTGCCGAGGTTGGCTACGAGCAGAAAGAATACTTCATGTCCGGCACGGCGAGTTCTTATACGAGCGCCCGAGAACTGTCCGTCGACGGGCTATGGAACGTGACGGAGAGCGCGCAAGCGGACTATCGGACTCGAATCGTCGTGTACCGGCCCATCGACCCCAAGGAGTTCAATGGCACCGTCGTGATGGAATGGTTCAATGTCTCCGGCGGTATCGACGCGGGTCCCGACTGGCTGCAGACCCAGACCGAGCTTCGTCGCTCCGGATACGCTTATGTGGGAGTGTCGGCGCAATCCGTTGGTGTGGAAGGCGGCGGCGGGGCTTTCGATATCTCCCTCAAGGTCGTTGATCCTGTCCGTTACGGGTCGCTTAGTCATCCCGGCGACGATTTCGCTTACGATATTTTCTCACAGGCCGCGCAGGCTGTGCGAAGGCCGCGCGGTATGGACCCGCTGGGCGGACTGAGAGTCAAGCGCATCATCGCTGTCGGACAATCACAGTCGGCATACACTCTGGTCACCTACTTCAACGCGGTGCAGCCGAAGTTCGAGATTTTCGATGCTTTTCTGATTCATAGCCGGGGAGCGGATGCCCGGGCCCTCGCTCTGACAAACGAGATTTATCCGCCGACGCCCACCCTGCTGCGGGAGGATCTGCGCACGCCGGTGATCACCCTGCAGGGCGAAACCGATCTGTTCCGTCTGGGTTCCATAAGAGTGCGGCAGCCGGATACCGATTACCTTTTCCTGTGGGAGGTGGCCGGGTCGGCGCATTCGGACATCTACACCACCTTGAAATCGCCCCGCGACCGGGGTGGCGATGCCAGCACGGCAGACGTAATCGAAGAAGCTCGGGTCCGCCCACCTTTTATCGAGTGCGAATTCCCTGCCAATGACGGTCCCATGCATTGGGTTGCCAAGGCAGCAATCCACGCGTTGGACCAGGCCGTCCGCAACAAGAGAGCCATTCCGACCGCACCGCGTCTGGGGACTATTTTGCGATCGAGTGAATTCATCCTCGATGATTTCGGAAATGTGCGAGGCGGAGTCCGCACGCCCCATGTGGAGGCGCCGGTGGCGATCTTGAGTGGCGAAGGCCAACTTGGCTCGGCCTTCTGCGACCTTTTCGGTCGCACGACGCTCTTCGGACCGGAACAACTGCGAGAACTCTATCCAACGCGGGAATCCTACGTGAGCGCGATCGAAGCGAGCACGGACGATGCGGTCGCGCAGGGGTTTCTGCTGGAGGCCGATGGCGAGTTGATCAAGCAGCGCGCGACCGAGGTGAATATCGGGGGATCCTGAACCGGGAACCTGTACCGAAGGGAAACTTCGCTAGGAGGATTCTTGCGCGCGGCTCAGCGCATCTTCTACAAGGTGGGACACATAGTCGTCCGAAAGATCGTAAATGATATGGCGGCCCGAGCGAGTGGCGCTCACGAGCTCGGCGTCGCGCAACACCCGCAACTGATGCGAGAGCGCGCTCTGTTCCGTGCCGGAAATTTCTTGGAGACGCCCTACAGGAAGCGCCCCCTCACGGACAAGTGCGTAAAGGACAGCGAGTCGCGTGGGGTGGGCGATCGCACCCAAGATCGTTGCGGTGCGCGTCAGTGCCTGAGGCGAAGGCCATGCCGAACTCCGCACACAACTCCGCTCCGATCGAATTTTGCGATTCATCCGGACTTCCTCTCCATAGACCAGACCTGTTCTACGCTTGAACAGCCATCGTCGAATTCGGTTTGCACTGTCATTTGCGTGATTCCGAACTGACCGGTGAGCATCGCCTGCACGCTCCTTCGGATCTGGTCGGCGTCACTCCCGTCCGGAATCCGCAAATGCACGGAAAGGATCGTTTCCCGTCCATCGAGTGACCAGAGATGTAAATCGTGCACGTCTTCGATTCCGTCCAGGCTCCGCAAAGCCTGAAGCACCTCGTCGGCTGGTTGGGTCACCGGCGTGAATTGCAGCAAGATCCCACCGGTCTCACGAAGAAGGCGCCAGGAACTCGTAGCCACGATCCCGGCGATCAGAAGCGCGATCAAAGGGTCCGCTATCGGGACGCCGTAGGATAGGAATATACCCGCAATTACCGCGCCGACAGATCCAAGTGCATCCGCCAACATATGCAGAAGAGCGCCGCGAACGTTGAGGTTCTCCCGATCCGATTGAAAGAGTTTCCACGCGCTGCCCAAATTGATCATGAGACCAACCGTACCGACCAGAATCACGGGCCACGCCTCGACGGCCTGCAGCGGTGCGTTGAGTCGGCCGACAGCCTCCACCACCAGAAAAATGCAGGCACCCATAAGAGCAAGCGCGTTGACAAAAGCACCGAGAGTTTCGGCACCGACAAGGCCGTAGGTGCGCGATGCCGTCGCCGCCGAGCGTGAGAGTCGCCGCATCATGTAGGCAAGTGCCAGGGCGGCCACGTCGCCAATCATATGTACCGCGTCCGAAAGAAGAGCTAGGGAACCTGTCCACCACCCGGCTGCGGCTTCGAGCACCAAAAAGCCGCCATTCAGCACAAACGCCCAACCCAGAGCTCGATCGACGGCATCATGGTGCCCATGGTGGTGTCCGTGATGGTGATCGTGGCCCATCAGATGGAGATATCTTCATATGAAGGATTCGTCAAATGAGGCTGGCACACACGCCGTGACCTTGATTTGCAGTCGACTCTTGTGGACCATGCAGCGATGCGGAAAATGGTGCGTTCCCGGATGGGCGGAACTCTATGAGAGCTCTGATTCGCGCGGCTCGCAGCCTTGAGGCTGTTGTCGGGGCGTCTCTGCTGCTGGCGTTGGCGGGTTGTAGCCGCTCGGAACCTCTGGAGCGAGCTTTCTCCGTTCAGCACGAACGCCCCAACATCCTTCTCCTGATGGCCGAGGATATGAGTCCCCGAGTGGGCGCGTTTGGCGACCCCGTCGCGCGCACCCCACATCTGGACGAGTTGGCGGGCCAAGGGACGCGGTTTCCCAATACGTTCACAACCGCTGGTGTCTGTTCGCCGAGCCGCGCCGCCCAGATTACCGGCGTTCATCAGAACACGCTCGGCGCAGGGCATATGCGCACCGCCAGCTACCCTGAGGGTGCGTACGCCGCGGTTCCTCCCCCCTGGGTCAAAGCGTACCCCGAGCTCCTTCGGGCCGCCGGATATTATACCTTCAACTCCGGAAAGACCGACTACCAGCTGGCCTCCCGAATATGGACGGACGACAGTCCGCGGACCATTTGGGACGAGAGTAGCCCGTTCGGCGCCCCGGATTGGCGCTCTGCGCCGCCGGACAAACCATTCTTCGGTCTGATCAACTTCCAGACCACACACGAAAGCGGCCTCTTCCCGAAATTCTTCTGGCCGGAAAACCTTGCCCACGCCGCTCTAATGGTCGGCAATCTGCTCGGTAGGCGCGCGCCCGAGGCGTTGACGGACCCCGACGGTGTCATTCTACCGCCAATCTATCCCGATACGGAAATGGTGCGAGGAACAGTTGCTCGACAATATGATAATATCCACTTGATGGACCAGGAGGTGGGCGTGGTCCTCGACCAACTGGCGAGGGACGGGCTCGAATCATCTACCATCGTGATCTGGACCACCGACCACGGCTCGGGCTTGCCTGGGGCTAAAAGAGAACTGACGGATGCCGGGATTCGGGTTCCGATGATCATTCGCTGGCCGGAACGCTTCCGACCAGTCGGGACCAGTCCGGGCCAGATTGAGGAACGCATGATCAGCTTTGTCGATTTGGCCCCGACGATCCTCGCGATGGCGGGCGTCGCGGCCCCGGACTGGATGGTCGGGCAGATCTTCTCCGGAGCCCGTGCGGCGCCTCCGCGCGAGTTCGTCTTTGCTGCGCGGGACCGACTGGACGAGTTTCCGGACCGCTCCCGGGCCGTGCGCTCGAGCGAATACAAGCTCATCCGAAACTGGCAGCCGGATTTGCCGGCGGCTTTTGATCTGGAATTTAGGCGCGGTGTGCCCATGATGGGAGAGTGGCGCGATGCCTTTGCGGCTGGGGACCTCAA
>DLYX01000617.1 GCA_003447545.1 Deltaproteobacteria bacterium
CTTGCGCCTCTGGGATACCCCCGGCCTGGGCGACTCCGCGCGTTTGATGGACCGGTTAAAGCACCAAGGCAATCCCCTTGGTTGGTTCCTGCATCAAATCTGGGACCGCTATCGTGACCGCCCGCTCTATTCGAGCCAGCAGGCTGTGCGAAACATTCGAGCTGAGGCAGACGTGATCCTCTATCTGGTGAACGCGTCGGAGGATCCCGGTGACGCGGGCTATGTTGCTTACGAGATGGAGCTTCTTGGTTGGATGGAAAAACCGGTCATGGTTCTTCTCAACCAGACAGGTGTCGGCAAGGAAGAGGAGCGTGTCGAGGTCTGGCGTCAGGCGCTGGCCAAATGGCCCATCGTGCAGGACTTCCTCCCGCTGGATGCGTTCACGCGATGCTGGGTCCAGGAAGGGATTCTCCTCGAGCGGGTCTCGAAACTGCTCTCCGAGGCGCGCCAGCCTGTGATGCATGGATTGCAGAACGTCTGGCAGGAAAGAAATCTTGGTGTTTTCGAGAGTTCGTCGAAAGCTGTGAGCGACTATTTGCTGCGTGCCAGCGGCGACCTCGAGGTTCTGGATGGGCAGTCCCCCGGCAAGACCGAGGAGCGGCGTGCCACGCGCGTGCTTTCCCAGAGGTTGGATGAGGCGACGACTCTGCTGATGGATCAGCTGATCGAAGAGCATGGCCTCGAAGGTCGTTTTCAGACGGTGGCTCGGGACCGATTGCGCGAGGATTTCGATCTGCCCGGGGCCGCCGCTCTCTCGGCTTCAAGGACCACGATCTTGGGGGCAGCGATGGGCGGTGCGGCCGGTGGTTTGGTTGCTGACGTCGCTGTGGGTGGATTGACTTTCGGGGGTGGCGCCGTGGCCGGCGCTCTTCTGGGTGCCGCCGGCGCCGCGGGCCTGCGCAAAGGGTACCAATTCGTTCGGGGTGAGGATGTGCAGCAGGTTCGCTGGAGTGACGAGTTCCTGAAAAATCTCTACCGCCAGTCAATCCTCCGCTATCTGGCGGTCGCTCATTTCGGTCGGGGACGCGGCGCCTGGCGGGAAACCGGGAACCCGGAGCGTTGGAGCGGCCTGGTCGAGGGGGCCCTCGAGGGGCGTCAGGAAACCCTGTCTTCGGCGGTCGATCAGGCTCGGGATGGCGAAGATTCGTCTGTTTTCCCGGACCTTACGAAATCCACTCTTCTCGATATCCTCTCGGAAGGTTATCCTGAGGCGGCTCATTTCCTCGGTCGGGATTTGCAGCCGACGACGGATTCCACAGAGCCTCGGGAAAACCCTGAATGACACCACTTGGAGAATTTTGTGCGGCCATCGAGCAACGCCTCCGACCTTTGTCGAAGCCGTTGGACAGCATGGTAGAGTCGATCCGGAGATTGCCGGAAGAGACTTCGGGGCGTGATACAGGTATCGCGGCCCTCACGGATATTCGCAGCCGTCTCGACTTGATTCTGGACAAGGCGGCAGCCCAACAGGCGTTCATGATCGTTTTCGGCCCGCTGAAAAGCGGCAAATCAACCTTGATGAATGCTCTGGCGGGGGCTTACGTGAGCGAGGTCTCGAGTTTGCCCGCGTACCCCTGCATGGTTTTTGTCGGCGATGCCGGGGAGCGCCGCCTCGAGGTGACCCATTACGACGGGACCTCGCTTGCTTTTGATGATCTCGCGCCGATGAAAAGTCTTCTGGACGAAGCGCATCGCGAGTTGGCGAAAACCCTGCGCGATGCGGAGGAGGTCGGGCGCGATATCCAGCCGGAAGCCGACCTTCCCCGCGCGATCCGCCGCATCGATGTGCGGATGCCGGCGGGGCCGCTGGCCGAGTCGGGGGCGATGCTCGTCGATACGCCCGGCCTCTACAGCCGAATGAAGTTCGGGTATGACGCGATGGCTCGCGAATTCAGAGACAAGGCCGCGAGCGCTATTTTTGTTGTCAAAACCGAGAACCTCTTTCTGGAGCAGATTTTCGATGAGTTCTCGGATTTGCTTCGCCTCTTCAGCCGGATTTTTCTGGTGGTAAATCTGGATACCTCCAAACGAGATTTGGGACCGGCAGGCGAGTTGGCGCCCAGTCTCGAACAGATGGCCCCGGACAGGATTGTCGAAGCCTTCGAGAGCCTGGCGATGAATGCAGAGCTGCGACGAGCATGGGAAGAAAAACGCTTGCAGATCTATCCGGTCGATCTGCAGCAAGCGGCGAGTCGTCGACTGAATCCCGCCCGCGCGGCCGTCCCGTCCCTGATGCCCGATGGTTTCGAGGTTTTCGAGAAAGATTTGCAGGACTATCTGGCTGGACATGAGTTCCTGCAGGCCTTCATGCGCGATACGACCCGACAGGCAACAAGTCTGATGGAGGACCTTGCCGATATCCTGCGCACCGGAGCGATCGCGGAGATGCGGAAGGCCGCGATTCTGCTCGAGGAAGACCGCAGTGCTGCCGAAGTCCGCGAGAAGATCGCGGATGAATTGGTCGGTCACGATTGGGAGAAAGCCTTCGCGGACGTTCGTGAGGAAGTCAGGCGCCTCGTGGGTGAGCAGACCGGGTCGATTGGCCCGCGTGCCGTCAGCAAGGCTGAAGGCGCGGTGTCGCGTTGGTTTGAAAGCGATCAAAGTCTGGCGGATCTGATGCGCCTCGAGATATCCCAGGTCGTCGCGGATTCTCGCAAGCAGACCGTTTCGATTGCGGCGGAGGTGAGCCGCACGGTGGTGGGTAGCGATGTATCTGGAGCGTTGCTGCGGGCGGATTGTCGTCAGGAGACCGACGCCCTGAATCTTCCGGTGGCTGCGGTCGCGCGCGAGGCCCTGAGCCAGGTGGTCGAACCCGCCGTCGCGATTGATCTGACGCCCTGGATTCCTCTGGGGATTCTTCCCGTGAAACGCTCGGTCTGGGATTGGTTATTCTTGCGGCGGAACGCGGCTGTCCGCCGAAGCCTCTTCGGTCCCGAGGATCTGCCGTCTCGTCCGATTCCTGCGGCCACCAAGCAGCGCCGTCTCTCGGAGGCTCGCCCGGTCCTGATGCAGGCAATGCGCCAGCGAATTCTCTGTATCGCGGAAGAATCGTTGGGCAGAGCGACCAACGAAGTCTTTGGTCGACATGTGGCGGCGGTATGTCGCGCGCTCCGGGACCATTTGCAGGAGCGCGGCCGGAAGGAAGAGAAAATCGCTGCCGCGGCGGCCGTGCAGTTGACCGGATTGCTGGAAGTTCTGGTCGAGGCGGATGCCCTTGCGGCCCTCTCGCAGGAAATCTCGCCGCTTCTCGCTGAGGTCGGCGTTGCCTACGAAACTTCGGTCGTCGACTAGTCGGCCTTCTCTCGTGGGCCGCTCAATCCGGCTCCCGCTTGCAGGGTCACCTGGGTCGTTCCCAGTGGCTGATCCATGCTGTCCTCGAAGTTTACGCTCACCAGGTAGTTTCCGGCGGGTAGATGCGGGATGTCGAGTTCGATGCCGCGTCCCATCTCGCTTCGGGGCCCCATCGCTAGCGGGAGGAAGGCCGTGCTCGTGCCCTTGGCCAGAACCTTGCCGCGCATAGTTCTCCAGGTGATGGCGACCTGGCGGGGCTCGATCGGCTCGGGGGGTCGGAAGACGGAAACCGGCTCATTGGGCA
>DLYX01000540.1:0-5891 GCA_003447545.1 Deltaproteobacteria bacterium
CGCGCCTCGCGGGCGCGCGCGATGCGGATCGATCGCCCCCACGCCCCGATTTGGGCATAGGCCTCCATCAGAAATGCAGTGTTGCCGGTCTCGGCCCGGACCGCATCGAGTTCCCGTTCCGCAGATTCCGGGAGCCCGAGCTCTGCCAGCAACTGCGCTTTGGCAAGGTGCATCTGCGCGGTGGCGCTGTTCGGCGGACTCGGAGCGCTGGCTGGTTTTATGCCCGAAGTCGTCGTCGAGATTTGCGCGCCTGCGGTATCCAGCCACCAGCTGTAGTAGCCGGTGGGGTCGCTTCGGAGGAGTTGCTGGTCGATTTTTCGCGCGATTCGATCCTTTTTCATGGCCTCCAGCGCGCGTGCTCGCCAATAGACACCAGCGGCATTGCCGCCGAGTTGGTGCCAGGCCTCTGCTGCGCCCGGATAATCGCCGTCGAGATAGAGAACGAACCCCTGGCGCCAGGCCGCGGTTTCGGCAACGCGGCTCGAGGGGTGGTCCGCCAGAATTTCGCGATAGCGCTTTGCTGCCATCGGCATATCGCCCGCTGACTCCGCGATGCGGGCCAGGGCGTGAGTGGCATCGGACCGTTTTCGGTGGTTCGGGAACCTTGCCAGATAGGATCGGTAATCGTCGCGAGCGGCGCGGTCCTCGTCCCGGTTCCAGGCACGCCGTGCTCGCCCATAGAGGGCATCGCCCGCGAGGTCGGCAGGCTTTCCCCGGGCAATCAGGGCGTCGGTGAGCTTTGTGGCGGCAGCGGGATTGCCGGTCGCCCGGTGGGAGGCGGCAGCCAGCGTTTCGGTTTCTGCGCGGAGCCGATCCGGTGTCGATCTCGCGAGGAGCGGCTGCAACGATCGAAGCGCTGCCCGGGGATCCCCGCTCTTGAGTCTCGCTCGGGCCAAAGCGAGCTGGAACGAGGCTTCGTCCGTGCCGAGTTTTTGCGGACCCAGAACGGCCAGTTCCTCGCGCAGTTCACTGGCGCGCTTGCCTTCTTTTCCCCGGAGACCCGCCAGCTCCAGCGTCAGGTCCCACGCCGCCGACAGCTGGTTGTTTGCCGCCAGAGCCCGGGCGCGCCCGAGGCGAGCCACGCTCCGTGTGCCGGCTGACCCTGTGCGGATGGCCTGATCGAAATCACGCAGCGCCTTTGCCGGTTGTCGGTCGTCCAACACGAGGTTGCCGCGAAGCACCAGAGCATCGCTGACCCAGATACTGTCGGGGTGGTCCTGCAAAAGTCTGGCCAGATGCTTTTGCGCCAGCCCCGGTTCGTCCTGCTCGATTTCCATGCGGGCCGAGTAGAAAAGAGCATGATCCTGAAGCAGCGGAAGGCTGTCGATACTCGCCTCGAAGGCCTGCCGTGCCTGGATGCGATCGCCGTTGCGTGCGCTCTGATGTGCCTGAGCGAATCTCTGGCTGGCCGAGGCCTGCGGATCGGTGGGTGCGGCCTCGAGGAGTCTTGGCGCAAGCACCAGCAGAATGGTCAGGGAAATAGCGAGTCTGCCGGGGTTACCAATGGACGTCATATATTTGTGCTCGCGGCCTCGGCCTCGGTGCGTTGTTCGCGGTGACGGGCCAGCCGGCGATCCCGGAGAGCGGTGGCGAGGCTGCGCATATCGGCTACCCGATCGCTTTCATCGATAATCTCGACTCCGAGGATCGTCTCCATCAAGTCCTCCAGAGTGACGACCCCGCTGACCCCGCCAAATTCATCGACGGCCATGGCCAGATGCTCTTGTTGGGTGAGGAAATGGCGGAGGGCAGCCGAGAGGGAAGCGGTTTCGGGCAGAAAGTGGATCTCGCGGAGAAAGTCGATCAGCGGGGCTTCCCGGCGGGCGCCGCGTGCCGCGGCGAGAAGGACCTCGCGTTGGAGGAGGTAGCCGATGACACGGTCGCGATTTTCCGCAAACAAGGGAATGCGGGAGATCGCACTGGTTTCGGGATGATCCAGGAGGTCGCCGAGTGTGGCGGTGGATGGCAGCATGACCGTCACCGTTCGGGGAGTCATCACATCGCCGACCTGGACTGAATCGAATTGCAGCACATTGTGGAAGACGGCGCTTTGCTCGGTTTCCAGAGCGCCTTCACGCGTGGCCATGCCGACGAGTGCGGCGAGCTCTCCTCGCGAGATCGGGTTCTTCCGTGCGGGCGCGATCCACCGGGTGATGATTCGCGTGACGGCCAGTATCGGGGCGAGCAACTTCGTCAGGATGCGGAGACTGGATGCGACAAAAGGTACAAACCGGGAGGCGTAGACCGTTCCGAGGGTTTTGGGGATGATTTCCGTAAACAGCAGGACCAGCAATGTCAGAATTGCCGAGAATGCGCCGACCCAGGCGCTGCCGAAAACAACGGCCGCCTGTGCGCCTGCCAGAGCCGCACCAATGGTATGCGCGATCGTGTTGAGAATCAGGATTGCCGAGATCGCGTCATCGAGGCGGTCCTGTTTCAGGCTGAGCAGCAAGGCGGCGCCTTTTTGTCCCGCATTCCGACGCTCCTCGAGTTCGGTGACCCGCACGGAGAGAATCGTTGCTTCGAGAATGGAGCATGCGAAGGAAACGGAGAGGGCGGAACCTACGTAGGCCGCCAATAAAGTCGCGTCTAGATTCAAAATAACCGGTTGCCCGACCGGAACAGGGTCGGAGTCGCTGTTCTTACCTGAGCCGCTTGGATGGGGCTACCGGGCGGCCGTCTTTTCCGCGGGTTTTACCGAAACAGCCAAAACGGTTGCATTGACCGGTTGGTGCGTTTAATTACGCCCACCACATCGGTTTTCTCATATGGGGCGGAACCCTCCGTCATCTCGTTGTTTTACGGCGAGGATGAGGCACTGAATTGGATCAAGGAAAATTTTGTTAAGTTTTGGCGAAACGACTCGGTCGCGGATGGATTTTTGGCATTTTGGTTTAAAAGTCGAAGAAAACTGCGTTAGCCGTCTCACTGGGGGGAACTTCGGGCCCTTTCAGCGTATAATTCGCTTGAACGACTCGTGAAAACCGGGCAAATCGGAGGATAACGCGGCATCAAGGCGTGCGGGCTTTCAACGCCCCGATCTTTGGCGAGTCGCTTCGGAAACATGGAGGAACGGATGGAATTAACGAAGGCACGCCGAGCAGGGCGCAATTTCCTGCGGCTAGCCCTGGTCATGGGCTGGATTACCGCTGGCATTTCGCCGGCTTTGGCCGCGACGGTCGATCAGGTCGTCAAGGCTGAAGTCAAAACGGATGTTGCCGCGTCCGGATCGCAGGCCCGCATCGACAAGATAGTCGAAGAAACCGACGATCTCGCCGCCAAATATCGGCAGACACTGGACGAGGTGAAAGCGCTCCGGGTTTATAACGCGCAGGTCGAGACGCTCATTCAGGCCCAAGTCGATGAAATGGCATCGCTGGGCGAGCAGATCAGTGGCGTTACCGGCGTTGGCCGTCAGATCATGCCGCTGATGGGCCGTATGATCGAGAGTCTCGATCAGTTCGTGGCCCTCGATATGCCCTTTCTTCCCGAAGAACGTCGCGAGCGTGTCGAGAACCTTCGCGAGTTGATGTCGCGTGCGGACGTGACCGTATCCGAGAAATTTCGTCTTCTGATGGAAGCCTATCAGATCGAGAACGCCTATGGCCGCTCGATCGAAGCCTACACCGGTGACCTCGAGCTGGACGGCACCAAGCGCACCGTGGACTTCCTGCAAGTTGGTCGCGTGGCGCTGCTCTATCAGACCTCGGATCGCAGCGAGACGGGATTCTGGGATCGCGACGCCAATACCTGGCAGCAACTCGATGATTCCTACCGCACGCCAGTTGCCAATGCGATCAAGGTCGCGCGCAAGCAGACGGCCCCTGACCTTCTCCAGATTCCGGTACCTGCTGCCGTGGAGGCCCGATAGTGAATACTTCCAAGACATTGATCGCCGCAGCGATGGCTGCGTTCATGGCCCTCGCCGGCACGCCTGACTTTGCGGCAGCGCAAACTGCTGCTGCGGCTCCGCCCAAGGCCGATAATATGCAGCAGTTGCTGGACCTCGTCCGGCGCGGTGGCCGAGCCGAAAATTCCCAGAACAACAAGCGGGAAGCGGCTTTCCGGGCGGACAAGGCCAACCAGAAAAAGCTTCTGACGATCGCGCTTCAGGAAAAGGACCAGGAAGAAATTCGCTCCGAAGAACTCGAGGCTGTTTTCGAGGACAATGAGCTGGAAATTCCGCGTTTGCAGGAGCAATTGCGCAATCGCCTCGGCACCCTCGGAGAACTCTTCGGTGTCGTCCGTCAAGTCGCCGGTGACACCCGCGGTTTCGTCGAAACGTCTCTGGTTTCAGCACAGATTCCGGGTCGAGCTGAATTCCTCGGAGAGTTCGCGCAGTCCAAGGATCTCCCCGAAGTCGAGGAGCTCGAAAAGCTCTGGTTCGCCTTGCAGCAGGAGATCATCGAAGGTGGCAAGGTCGTCCGCTTCGAGGCCAAGGTGCAGACACCTGACGGCGAAGAGATCGATACGGAAGTTGTTCGGGTCGGACCGTTTACGGCGATCGCCGACGGCCAATTCCTGCGCTACGTGCCGGAAACCGGCAAGCTTGCCGTCCTGCCGCGTCAGCCGGGTTCGGCGCATCCGGGCAATGCCGCTGATCTGAGCGCGGCCACAGACGGGATCGTTCGGTTCTCGATTGATCCGACGCGCGGTTCGTTACTGGCCTCCTTGGTGCAGACGCCCGACATGGCCGAACGACTCGGTCAGGGTGGCGTCGTGGGTTACGCGATCGTCGTCCTCGGCATCTTCGGTGTTGGAATCTCGATCTGGCGCTTTATCTATCTGTTCGGCGTCGGCTCCAAAATGCGAGCCCAGCAATCCAGCGAGACCCCGGATCCCAGCAACCCGCTGGGGCGTGTCCTGCAGATTTATTCCGAGCATAAGGACGCCGATGTCGAGACACTCGAACTCAAACTCGATGAGGCTATTCTTCGCGAGGTTCCCAAGCTGGAGTCCGGCAACACGCTGATCAAGACTCTCGGTGCGGTAGCGCCCTTGATGGGACTGCTCGGAACGGTGACCGGTATGATCAACACCTTCCAGGCGATCACCCTGTTCGGAACCGGCGATCCCAAGTTGATGGCTGGCGGCATTTCGACCGCATTGGTCACAACCGTATTGGGACTTTGCGCAGCGATTCCTCTGCTGCTCCTCCACAGTCTTGTGGCGGGTCGCAGCAAGGCGATGGTGCAGGTTCTCGAGGAACAGAGCGCCGGGCTGGTCGCGGAACGGGCCGAGCAAGAGTCCAAGAAGGTCTGACCTGTGCAGGCGTTTTTCGATATACTTGCGGCCGATCGAGATTTTCTCCAGACCGGCGGCACGGTGCTCGTCACTATTGTTGTGGTGACCTTCCTGATGTGGGTGCTGCTATTTGAGCGGTTCTGGTACGTCTGGCAGGGTCATCCGATTCTGGTGAATCGGGTGATCAAGCAATGGGATGACCGGGAGGAAACGACCTCCTGGTATGCCCATCAGGTTCGCCGTTCGCTTGTTTCGCAGGTTTCTGCGGAACTGAACCGTGGCTTGCCGATGATAGCCAGTCTCGTTGCCCTGTGCCCGCTTTTGGGTCTTTTGGGGACGGTGACGGGGATGATCGAGGTCTTTGATGTGATGGCCCTGACCGGCAGCGGTAATCCGCGCGCGATGGCCTCGGGCGTGGCGAAGGCAACGATCCCGACCATGGCAGGCATGGTCGCCGCCCTCTCCGGTCTCATTTTCAGCACGCAATTACAGAACAAAGCAAAGACGGAGACGGAAGCGGTCGCAGATCGCCTGTCTCCCGGTAAGGAGTAGCCCATGCGTCGTAGACATGGCTCTGGAGAAGAAGAAGCCGAGGTCAATATGACCCCGATGCTCGACGTTGTTTTCATCATGCTGATTTTCTTCAT
>DLYX01000540.1:6198-6585 GCA_003447545.1 Deltaproteobacteria bacterium
TTTCATCATGCTGATTTTCTTCATCGTCACGGCATCGTTCGTGAAGGAATCCGGCGTGGATGTGAACCGCCAGTATGCATCGACGGCACAGCCGAAAGAATCAGCGAATATCTTTATCGCCATCACCGCTGACAACCAGATCTGGATTGACAAGCGCCGGGTAGATCCGCGTGCGGTCCGTGCCAACATTGAGCGACTCTATGCCGAGAACCCGCAGGGCTCGGTTGTGATTCAGGCTGACAAGGATTCGAAAAATGCCCTGCTGATTCAGGTTCTGGATTCTGCGAAGCTCGCGGGCGTCGATAGCATTTCAGTCGCAGCCGATCCGAGTATGGAATGACACAGCGACTTCTCGGCTCGGCTATTGGCGCCGTTCTGGTGACCCTC
>DLYX01000195.1 GCA_003447545.1 Deltaproteobacteria bacterium
CGTTGCAAGCGTGGCGATGACGAAGCATCGCTCTCCAAGAGGGGTGGCTAATTCTACCAGTCTAGCCCTATGGTTGGTGTTACTTCTCTAGAAGCACGGCGATCTCTGTTGGTTTGGAATCGTAGCCCTTACCGGGCTCGATTTTCACGCGGAGGATTGCTTTTCCAGGCTTGGCATCATCTGCGACCCCGACCGGGCCGTGGTAGAGCATGCCTCAACATCGACTCGTCAGTTTGGTCTTCAGCTCCGTCTTTTTGCCTGCCGTCGATTCGTAGATGAGCGTCGCCTCCAAAGCGACATCTTCGGGCAGGAAGGGATGCATCACCGACGAGAAGGTGTTAGCGCCGATTCCGGCGTGACCAACGAAGAATTTGATGTCGTTGCGATAATCGGAGTTGCCGATTTTGAGTGACTTTGGCGCCGACCAAGTTTGCACCGCGAACGCGCCTTCGCCGACCATCTTGACGATCGGAGCCTCGGCTGCCGTTTTGCCGAACATCGTGTATGGACCGTCTACTTTCGGGTAACCACCGCCAACCCGGTGTTTGCCTTTCCAGTTCAGCCCGAACATGACGCTGCCCTTGCTGTTGCGAGTCAGTTTTACAATGGTGTGCCTGTCGTCTGAATTTGGATCGACAAAATCTCCAAGCTCGAACGATCCTTGCTCGTTTTCAATCCGCTCGCCTTCATCTGTGAGCTTGCCGTTTCCGTTGCGGTCGAAATAGAGCACGTCGTAGACTTTCTTGTCCGGCGAAGTTTTGTCGAGAACTGCCCAGACTCGCGTCTTGTGGGCGTCGTCGAGAACATAGAGACCGTAGAGCGGCGCGGACGATTGATACTTTGGCTCTGCGGCGATCTTCCGATCGATTTTCTCGAGGGGCGTTGCCGAAGCCTTTTGATCGTCCGCGAGGACTGGCTCGAGAGCGGCAACAAGGAGTAAGGTCAGGCTGATCTTTCTCATGGGTTCTCGTTTAGCTAGCAAAGCTTAGGCGGCGTAGCAAGGACGTAGAACGGCGTGTCCTGTCTCGGTCGAGCCCATCATGGGAGGTGAGACGGAGAATTAGGTCAAAAAAGCAACACCCAAAACTAGTCCCTTCGAGCAGTGATGTTTTTAGGGCGAAGAACCTATCAGCCCCGTCTACGATTTCTGTAAGAACTGACTTTGACCAATGGTGGAGGTTTTGCTAATCTTTCTCTACCTCTTTTCCTTTCTGCACAATCCCTCGATATGATATTCCTAAAGCCGCCTTTGCGCATAACCAAGGTGATTGGCCTTGCGCTGATTCTAGCACTCCTTCACCCCGGGTCGTCCTCCGCTGATGTCATCATTACGGAATTCATGGCGAGCAACAACAGTGTCATCGATGACGAGGATGGCGAATCTTCGGACTGGATCGAGATCTACAACACAGGGCCAGCGCTCGTGAATCTCGATGGATTTCACCTGACCGATGACCCGGCAGACCTAACAAAGTGGCGGGTTCCGAATGTGACGATTGCGGTGGAAGACTTCGTTATCGTATTTGCATCGGCCAAGGATCGAGACGATCCGGACTCGGAACTACACACGAATTTCCGCCTCTCTGCGAGAGGGGACTATCTTGCCTTAATCGATCGTGACGGCACGACTGTGTTGTCCGAGTTCGGACCGGATTTCCCGGAGCAGTTTGAGGATGTTTCCTACGGTCTGGAACAGACGGGGAACACGACGAACATTACGTTCCTGCAGTCCGGTGCGGATTGCCGTCGCGTTGTTCCGACTGGAAGCCTCGGGCTTGCGTGGACTGCACAGGGATTCGATGATGCTTCATGGCCGGCGGCGACGACGGGAATTGGTTACGAGAACTCGAGCGGCTATGAGACGCTGTTTGGAACCAACGGCGACGTGGGCGCGCAGATGTCCGGTATTAATACTAGCGCCTACATTCGCATTCCCTTCGAGGTCGCGGATCCCACGGGGCTCATCGGGCTGACGCTCGACATGAAATACGATGATGGATTCATCGCCTATTTGAATGGCGTCCGGATCGCGTCGAGCAATGGGCCGCAAAGTGCGGACTGGAACACCGCTGCATCCGGCAGCAACGATGATTCGGCAGCCCTGCTGTTCGAAAGCTTCGACATCATTGCCCATGCAGGGAGTTTACAAAGGGGATCAAATCTTCTTGCAGTCCACGGGCTGAATGTCAGCACCACAAGCTCCGACTTCCTCATCGTTCCGCAGATCAGGGCGGTGCGGATTTCCGATCCGAGTGTTGGTGGCCCCGGATACCTCGACTCCGCAACCCCCGGGAGCTTTAATGGATCGACCTTCTCGGGTTTCGTGTTGGACACCGTTTTTAGCGTCGATCGCGGATTCTACGATGATCCGTTCCAGGTGGAAATCACGACGAGCACCCCGGGTGCGACCATTCGCTGGACGGCCGATGGCTCGGATCCCACCGCTTCTCGTGGGACTGTCTACACGGGGCCAATCGACATCAGCCAGACCACTGTCCTTCGCGCAGCCGCTTTCAAGACCGATCTCGTCCCAACGAACATCGACACTCAGACCTACCTCTTCCTCGACGACGTCATCAAGCAGTCGCCGAACGGGCAGGTCCCGTCCGGCTGGCCTCGCAGCGGAGTTAATGGTCAGGAATTGAATTATGGCATGGATCCCGAAATCGTAGGGAGCCGTCACAGCGAGCAGGAGGTCATCAATAGCCTCAAGGCGATCCCGACGATTTCGATGGTCACTCCGCTGGCAAATCTTTTTAATGGCCAAACCGGAATTTACGTAAACGCGGGGGGAAGTGGGCGGAGTTGGGAACGTCCGGCCTCGTTCGAGCTGTTGAATCCCGACGCCTCGCCGGGATTCCAGATCGATGGCGGCGTCCGGGTCCGGGGAGGGTTCAGCCGGAGCGACGGCAATCCAAAGCACGCTTTCCGCCTCTTCTTCCGCCGCGAATACGGGGAAGGTAAACTGCGCTTTCCGCTCTTCGAAGACGAGGGAACGGACGAGTTCGATAATGTGGATCTGCGAACGAGCCAAAACTACTCGTGGTCATTCCAAAACGACAGCCGGAACAATTTTCTCCGGGATGTTTGGTCCCGGGACATCCAGCGCCAGATGGGTCAGCCATCCACTCGCAGCCGGTTCTATCATCTCTACATTAACGGCGTCTACTGGGGGCTGTTCCAGACGCAAGAACGGGCCGAGGCGTCCTTTGCGGAGGCCTACTTCGGAGGCGACAAGGAGGACTACGACGTCATCACTAAATACGGGGGGACGACCGATGGGAACCGCGACGCCTTCAACCGCCTTTACGATGCCGGGCAGGCGGGATTTGCCTCGAACGCGAATTACTACAAGGCACAGGGATTAAATCCCGACCGCACGCCGAACCCAGCCTTCGAGCGACTCCTCGATGTCGACAACGTCATCGACTACATGATCATCACCTACTACTCCGGCGACCGGGATGGACCGGGCTCACGATACACAGGTCCCAATCCGAACAATTTCTTCTCCATCTATAATCGTAAGAATCCGGACGGATTTAAAACCTTTGAACACGATTCCGAACACTCGCTGGGCACAGGGGACAACAACATGATTTCTCCGTTCACTCGCAGCACGACACGGGCCCATTTCAATCCCCACACACTGCACGAGCAACTGACCGCCAATGCGGACTACTTGCAGCGTTTCAACGATCGCGTGCAAAAGCATCTATTCAACGGAGGCGCTCTTGATGCGACGGTCGCGGCGGCTCGTCTGGATGCGCGCGCGAAGGAGATCGAAACCGCGATCATCGCCGAGTCCGCGCGTTGGGGCGATTCCAAGCGGAGCCGACCGTTCACTGATGCGGACTGGCGGGGTGCCCGTGATTCAACGCGGAACTGGATCCTCAACCGCACGCCGACTCTCGTATCGCAGTTGCGCGCTCAGAGATGGTATCCCGACGTGGACGCACCCACGTTGACGCCGCCGGGTGGTTCAATCTCGAGTGCCGAGAGTGTCTTTTTTAAAGGGAGTCAGGGTCAGATCTGGTTCACCTCTGATGGTGAAGACCCGCGCGCTCCCGGCGGTTCGGTTTCCCCCTCGGCCTCACGGGCGCAACCATCGGGAACTGTTAGCACGGTTTTCGTCGACGAAGGGGTTGGGGTCAGTGTCTTCGTTCCGGTAGATGATTCCCTGGGAGCTACCTGGCGCGACGCGGAGTTTAATGATACGCAATGGCTCTTCGGCCAAACCGGCGTCGGCTATGACGAGAACACAGAATATGATAATCATATCGACCTCGATGTGGACGAGTTGATGAATAATGAAAACACGAGCATCTACCTGCGCGTTCCCTTTGAAATCGCGGATCTCGCCGGCCTTAGCGGACTGGTCCTGAAGATGAAGTATGACGACGGTTTCGTGGCCTATATCAATGGCAACCGGGTCGCTTCGGACAATGCGCCGGGCGCCCTCGAATGGGATTCTGCGTCTACCAATCTTCACGATGACGATCTAGCGGTGACCTTCGTCTCCTTTCCCATCGACGAGCATCTGGACAAGCTTCAGGTCGGCGATAATCTTCTCACGATTCATGGGTTAAACGACAATCTGGGGAGCTCTGACATGCTCGTCAGCCCGCGCCTTGAAGGCACGCGCATTTCGGGCGGTACGCCGGTGACTCTCCCGCCGGGCATCGTCCGCTTGCAGACCCGCTCACTGGATGGCGGCGAATGGTCTGCGCTCTCGGAAGCGACATTCCTCGTGGATGTCGAAGCTGCCAGTGCGGATAAGCTTGTCATTTCGAAAGTCATGTTCAATCCGTCGGTTCCCACCGCCGCCGAAGAAGCTGCCGGATTCGACCGACGGGGTGACTTCGAATATTTTGAGGTGCTTAACATCGGCCCGATGACGATCCATCTTGGCGGGGTTCATTTCGTCGCGGGCATCGAGTTTACTTTTCCCTTCGGCACGGTGCTCGATCCCGGTGAGCGTCTTCTAGTCGTGAGCAACCTCGCGGCCTTCGAGATGCGGTATGGAGCCGGGCTCCCGGTCGCAGGCGAGTTCGAGAACAACAGCAACCTCGATGACGGCGGGGAGCGAATTCATCTGCTCGACGAGAACGGGCAGACGATCGCCGAATTCACCTTCGACGATGACGAATCCATGGGCTGGCCTTCAGGTCCGGACGGAGACGGCTATGCCCTCGTCCTTTTGGATCCCGAATCGGCTACTGATCCTGCCTTCGCCGGCAGTTGGCGCGCCAGCGGATATCCGGGCGGCCAACCGGGCACCAACGACCGGCTAACCTTCGCCTCGTGGAAGGCCGACTATTTTGACGCCGTGCAACTGGGAAATTCCGCGGTATCGGGCAATCTCGCCGATCCAGACTTCGACGGCTTGACCAACTTCGTCGAGTTCATCCTCGCCAGCGATCCGTTGATGCCGAATCCTCACAACGCCGCACAGGGCAGGGTAATAGAGGTTGGAGGAGAAGACCATTTCGCCATCATTTTTCGGCGCTGGGTGGGTGCCGAAGAACTCGCAACGAGCATACAATCTTCGGTTGACGGCAACGTTTGGACCCCCGCCAAGGTTGTTCGTGATAGCATCTCGCTCAACGGCGACGGGACCCAGACAGAAGTCTGGCGCAGCACTGATCCGATTGCCGCGAAGCGCGTCGAACTGTTGCGGGTGCTGGGTTCGATTCCCCAGTGAGCGAAAACCGCAGCTCGTAGCCGCACTGAAAATGGGGCAGTCAGCAAAATGGGTAATATGTCCAATTCGGGTCCGTTACTGCTAGGAATTTGCTTTTGGGGTGGGGCACTTGAGGGCGCCGTTGAAGG
>DLYX01000493.1 GCA_003447545.1 Deltaproteobacteria bacterium
CGAAAAGCCAATTCAGGCTCGACTCCCAGGGTGTCAATTAAGATGCTGTTAATACGCTGTCTGAGCAGAGTTAAATGCTCGGGGTCGATGACGTTTTTAAGTTTGATGTAGCCATCTTTGGCGAACTGACTAATGCAAGCCGAAGACAATTTGTAGGGCGCTGAAAGACCAGACGCTATCTTCGCGAGTGTTGATTCGTCAATTTCAATAGGCGCTTGTACGCCGGCGATCGCTGGCTTAGCGGCGGCATTCGTTTGATCATGCTCGTTCTCTGCGAGCGTCATATACCAATTCCACCATTGCTGGTTGTCTTGGTCCCACTGCGATGCAACGCCCTCGCTCTTCTGTTGGGCCTTGGACAAGTAGTCGTAGGACTGAGGTTTGGGCTGGGAGTTGGAAGGCTCTTTCACTACTCTTGCATCCAAAAATTAAATGAGGATAGATCATTCCCGAACACGACAACGTCAACAGATTGCTGAAAACGATAGGCTCCTCGGCTTTTGGCGTTCTTTAAATATTGCCCCAGAGATCCGCTATTCATCATTTCATGCAACGATATGGAATCATCAAAAGCGCAACGCTGTAGGTAGGATTCGAGTGCTTGGTGATCGTTTTCGTCAATGGCGGTTTCATAATTGAGCGTGCGAATTTGCCTCTCAAAACGAGAATTTTCAGCCGCTTCAGCGACATCTTCGGCGGCGCTGAAGCGCGTGCCGTTTCCACCGTGGATGCTTTCCAGGAAATGCTCATAGAAACGAACATAGTGCCCACTGCGATTGGACTGAGCTACGACGCCGATACCGCCGGGTTTCATGGCACCTTTCAAAATAGCCATGCATTCGCTCAGCTCCACGGCCGGCACGCAATAAAGTGCGTGGGTTGCCCAGCAGAGATCATAAGTGCTGGGCTTTGGCTGCCAGTCCTGCAGTCTGCAGCAATAGTGATCACGTTCGACAAAAGGTGACTTGAGCACGGCTGCCGCTTCCTCGATCGCAAAGTTGCTGGGATCCAAAAGGTCGTACATCACTTGAGTCGATCTGCCTTCAGCGCTCATTAACTCAGGTAGCGTTGTATGTTCCAACAGGGCCGTTGGAAACTTACCGCTGCCGCAGGCCAGATCTGCCAATTGAAGACCGCCTGTTTGCTCCGACAAGGAGGCCAGCAGAGCAGACCAGTCGATCAAGCCAGCCAAGTGTCGATAATCGACAGTCGCATAGGTGTAAAAGTTGTCCATACCCTCACGACCGTCAGCGCTCCAGTGAGCGCAACTCCGATCAAAGGTGTCGGCGTCTGTGGCGGCGGGAAGGGATCGATTCATGGCTTGGCTCCAATTTGCTTGATTCTTGGTGTCGTTATCGAAAGATACCCGCTATTCGAACGTGAGAAGCTCGACAAGACCCCCAAAACCTTCCGGGAAACTCTGTTAGGGTACTCCATCGTTCGCTAATCCGATCGTGTCTTTGCGCATAAGCGCTGACTTCAGGAGTTCATTGGTTCATCTATGAGTTTATACACGTCACATCAAAGCAAGATGATCACGTCAATTGACCGTGCGGTAACAGGTCTAAAGCAGATAGATCCTCTAACTAATAGTTATTACGCCAAATGTCTCGAAATTTTTGAAGCCAATAGCGATCAACGGTTGGGGCTCCTGGGTTGGCTCAAAGCCAACGTTGTCTCGAAAATGTCGCAGGACGCTAATGCTATTTTGAGTGTTGGCTGTGGCACAGGTGCTTTTGACGAGCATATTTTGGGATATGCACGGGCGCGAATGAGCCAGGTGACGTATCTCGGCATTGAGCCAAATGAAATAGCGGCCGCTGAATTTTTGCAAACAATGGGTTCTCAAAAATCTAATCAAGTCGACGTTTCTGTTCTCGTGCAAAAGTTTGGTGAGCAAACCTTTGAAAACACGTTCGACCTCATTCTTTTTGTGCAATCCATCTACTATTTGGAAGATCGCAATGATGCTATCGATGCCGCACTACGAGCACTGAAACCCGGTGGGGAATTGGTCATCATGATTGCCCCTGACGAAGAACTGAACATCATTGCTAATCTGATGTGGCAACGCCAAATGGAACAAAAAAGTTGGTTTAGCGATGACGTACGAGCCCACTTGGATGCGCGTGACTTGGAATATTGTGAAACACGCGTTAGCGCCAATCTGAATGCGAACGAATGTTTCGGCGAATCAACCGAAGAAGGTCGAAACATTGTGGACTTCATCGTGCAAACCCGAGCCGATCAATTGCCGACAGGGTTGCGCAACGACATTTCCGAATTCTTGATGTCGATTAGCGAAGAGCAAGGTACGACAACAAGTCTGCCTCATCCGGTCGATATTTTTCGATGCAGGAAACCCTAACCGGAGTTTTCAAAAGATACTTCAATGCACTGAAACCATCGGCCTATCCTTCTATTGCGTGCGGCGGTCTCCACGGGCGGGAAGCGCGGGAAACGCAGCCGGCAGCAGAATCGGAAGGGACGAATAGAGTCCCCGAATCCAATGGGTCTAGACTCCGGGAGGCGGAGACCCCGACTCGCTGCAAAACCCCTCCCGAGCCTACCTTCCGGTCAGCTTCGAACTCTGATCGGGCCTCTCGGGTAAACGGTCCAACTCCAAAATATAGTATCGCGCATCAAAGCCGACCGGGATCGGCAGGTACCTCGGCCAATTCAGGAACTGCACAAAGACCACGGCCGCGGATCGCTGCTGATTCCAGGAGAAATCCGAGGCCAGGGCATTGCCACAATCGCAGAAATCGGGGTGATCCGGTTCGTTCCAGAAGGTCAGACGCTCGGCAGCTGCCCCGGGTGTGCGAGCGTCCGCAACGTATAGATCGGTCTTCAACCATTTCATGAACGAAGCGCTGCGCATATCGCAGGACTCCACGGGGTTCGGATACCCCCGCGAAGAAACAAAAAGCACCTCGCTGTCCCCGATGTATTTCGCATGTTCTTCCCAAGCCCCTGTCTCACCAGCCATCCCGGACCGGTCGGTTAGCCGGGTCAATCTGTCCGTATGCGAGTCCAGACGACATAAATCCATGAAATGGTGTTGTTGGTCAGGCACCGGAGCGCAGGCTGTCAGAATTTCGCCTGACCGAAAGTCCTGCGTTTCGAAAAATGACCCCGGCCCGCTGGCAGCGGACTGCAAGCCCCGGATGTTCTGCAAACGGGGTGCCGGCTCGGAGAGAAAATCGCCTACCATCACCTGCATCGAGCCAAGGCAGCCAACGTCGCTGGTCACTCGCGTCCAAGTGATCTGTCGCCCGTCGTGGGAGAAGTGCGGGTGCAAGGTCCCCCAACCGTTGTCCCCATCGATTTCAAAGAGAAGGTGGAAGTCCCCTCGAGCCGAGTCATAGACCCAAAGCGAGCTCGAAAGGCCGAACCCCGGGTAGCTCGGATCGGCGATCAGAGGCGATAGCTCCAGGTCCTCCGGGATCGCTGTCTGATTTTCGATCTGTAAAAGCAGAAAACGGCCATCGGGGCCCCAGGCCGGATTGCCCACATTTCGCCCTGCGAGCCAGGGCACTTCACACGTCAAGCACTCGGCGACTCCACCCTCCGGCGCTACCAGATAGACATCGAATTTCTTGTCGCGTGAGTCCTTCGCATCAAAGGCAATTGGCGACCCCACCCCCTCCCAGGCAACGCGGCCAAGTTCCTGTACTGAATCGGGAAGGATCAGGGGCAATTCGCGAAGAGAGGCAACCTTCCACGACGTCGCGTCGACAAAGGGTTCGTTCGAGGCCACCTGCGACAGGCGGTTCGATATTTTCTGCGCGCGGACCGCGACCACCACCGCTCCCGCCAGGAAAACGCCCAGAGCCGCGAACAAGATACGCCGCAAGGCTGTCGGTCTTGGCATGCCGTGAGCGTACCCCTTTACGGTAGAAAAATCACTTCATCTCTCAACCAGCAGGCCAGCCCTCGACAAACCGAAATGTGCAAGCGAGAGGCTGGAATCGTGCTGAATTCGGGGTGATCGACGCAATCATGCGGTCATCCGAAAGATTACTTGATCACAGAGGGGTTCAGCGATAGGTCCGACCAATGGCATCCAAAATAATTGGCCGGCCGGCATCCGGCCTCGAAGCGATATCCAGCAGTCGGCGGCAATTTTTGCAGGCCACACTCGGCGGCCTGGGTTTGTTTCTCGCCGGAAATTCACTGTCCGGATGCGGCGGCTCCTCCAGCGCAAACTCGTCCGGTTTGATCGCGGATCTCGGCCCCCTCGGAGCCCCGGACGAAAACGGGGTGCGCCTACCCCTGGGATTCCAATCTCGAGTCGTCGCTCGAAGCGGTGAGCCGCCCACAACTTCCTCGGACTATCTCTGGCCGCTGTTGCCGGACGGAGGTGCCACCTTCCCGACCGGGGATGGTGGATGGATCTATGTGTCGAACTCCGAGGCCATTCCCGGAGGGGTTGGCGCCTTGCGCTTCTCGTCATCCGGCGAAATCGTCGATGCCTATCCCATCCTTGAGGAGGAAACTCTCCTGAACTGCGCCGGGGGCCTGACGCCATGGGGAACGTGGCTATCGTGCGAAGAATGGGATGTTGGCGTTGTCTGGGAGTGCGACCCCACAGGGCGGCCCCCCGCCATTTTACGCAAGAGCCTCGGGGTCTTCAAACATGAAGCGGCTGCGGTCGATCCGGCAACGGGCAACATCTACATGACCGAAGACCAACCGGACGGTCGGCTCTATCGATACAGACCCCGGTCGAGGAACCGCTTTGGGCAACCGGATCTGACAACGGGCTCCATCGATGTCGCGCGCATCGTGGAGGGCGAATCGGGCGCCATTGTCTGGCACGAACTTCCCGACCCCGAATTCACCGGAGAAACCCCCACGCGCCACCAAATCCCCGAAAGCACGCCCTTCATTGGCGGAGAAGGGATCTGGTACCACGAGGGTCTGGTGGTCTTTTCAACCAAGACAGACAACCGCATCTGGCAACTCGACCTGCGTTCCGACACGATCGGAATTCTCTATGACCCACTGACCTCACCGTCTCCAGTATTGACAGGCGTCGACAATGTGACGGTCTCCCAATTCGGTGAAATCCTTGTCGCGGAAGATGGCGGAAACATGGAACTCTGCCTGGTGCGCACCGACGGCGGGGCGCAACCAATCTGCGAGATCATCGAACACCCGCTGTCCGAAATCACGGGGCCTGCCTTTGATCCCTCTGGCAACCGCCTCTACCTGAGCTCTCAACTCGGTCCCACCGATGACATCTCTAACACCCTCGGAATCACCTATGAAATCAGTGGGCCCTTCCATAGTCGAACCTGAATCGCCGTCATTTTGCGCGTCCAGCTCGCTGGCATGGCATCCGCGCAGCGGGAATTGTCCTTCCTGCAAGGACGCGCCCGTCCGGCCCCGAAGTCGTCCTGGCAGCTATCGAAGAGCATCTGGGCCAGAAGGATCCGCGCGTCTCAGGAGTGTGGACGAATACCTTTATTTCGGTCGGGCTTTTTGACTCTTTCCCACGGGTCAACCTTTGCGTAAAGTCGAGTCGATGATTGGAATCGGCTCCGAATCGAACACCCCAGCCCCACTCGCCGGGCAGCCGGAACTCCCTACTTGCCATCGAGTTTTCTCAAAGAACCTCGAAGAGGGAAATCAGGCCTTCAAGGGTCTGTTTGATTACGAGCAATTCCAGCTGGCTTCCGGTGAATTCAACTCGGAGCTCCTGAGTCTGGCGGCATGCGAATCGATTCTTGGCAGCTTTCGATACTTCGCGGCCGCGTTCAATCAGGGGGCGCTTCGTGCCGACCAGGTCGGCATCGGCCTGCCAGCTCTCGACAGCCAGTGTCTCTGGTGGGGCCATGCACATGGGAGTCGCTCGACTTTCGAAATCCCGACCCTGATCCCCGGAGAGACACTCCATCAAAGAACCCAGTCCGGACCGCCGGTTCTGGCTGTCTTTATCGAGCGCAGCAAGCTGGAAGCTGCCGCCGAAGCGATGGGCGTGAGAGAGCATATCGATGACGTGTTCCGACCCAACCGCAACAGCCGTTGGCTGGCGTGCTGTCCGGAAAAAACAGCGCAAGTGCGCCACGAATTGGGGGCGATTCTCCGTCAGGGTCTCGAAGGCAGCTGTGGACTTCGGGCCGACGAAGTTCAGGCCATCATTTTGAGCGAAATTCTGGAGTTGCTGGACGACCGCATTCCCCCGCGGAACCCTCCGTCGCGGGCGGACGCCGCACTGGTCGAACGAGCCGGTGCGACATTCGATGCAAATTTGGAGCTCCGCTCTGTCAGCGCTCTCGCACTGACTTTGGGTGTGCCTCGGCGAACGCTCTACCGCGCCTTCAAGGAAGTCACGGGCATGGGCATTCATCAGTTTCTTACGACTCGTCGGCTCAATCGGGTCTTTCGCGAACTCACGGAAGCCGCTCCCTCGGAAACCAGCGTCACAAGAATTGCCCAGCAACACGGGTTCACCGAGATGGGCCGCTTCGCCGGCCTCTACAAGGTGCTGTTCGGCGAGCGCCCCATGGATACCCTTCGCGGCTGATCCCCGGGGACACTGGAGCCTTCCGCAAGCAATCACCGCTGCAAATTCTCCAAATTTCGCTCCCTGAACCGCCTGTCGGCCCAACCTGCATAGAGCAGGTAGACGCCCCCCTGGCGTTGATCCACCGATCCGTTTCTCGTGCCATGTCCTCATGGTTCGATTGCCGGCATCCGGTTGGCCAAGAAATCAGGCCTTTCTGATTCTCAGCGACAAGGAATAGAACTCATGCGGCACCCTGGAATACCTACCCTGAACCGACGTTTTCGCGGCCTCGCCAGGCGGACCCTCGCGATGTTCTGCGCCAGATGCAACGCGCGGTACGTTCTCTGGAAAAAGCGGTCATCAAGGGAGCTTCCGCAGACGACATCGATCCGATCATCGCAGCCCTGGCCGCCTACGTGCGCGGCGAGGCGGCCGACAAGATTGCGACTGCCACGGCCTATGAGGGTCCCGCCGAGATTCTTGCGCGGGCCAACAAGCTGCTGGCAAAGGGCGATGGGTTCCAGAAGGTCTCGTGCCAAATGCACCTGCATGTCATGGCATTCAAATTTGGCGTCCGGGCCGCGGAGAAGGCTGACTGACGACAGATTCCACCCAAGAGTGCGGGGAAGCGTCTCGGCGGCAAAGGTTCGACGCTTCCCCGCACGCAGCGGTGCCCATAGCCATCGCAGCTCGAACCCCACCGTAAACAGGCCGTGAATCATCGCTTTCCAATCCCGTGGAGCCACGATAGGGTCGGCGGCCACAAGGAGAGCAAGATGGCGCATGATCTGGTGATTCGAGGGGGCGAATTGGTCGATGGGACGGGTGCGGAACCACGTCGCGGAGACCTTGCAATCGATGGCAACAAGATCACGGCTGTCGGCAAGGTATCCGGCAGCGGTCGCGAAGAAATCGACGCGACCGGCCGTCTGGTCACACCGGGCTTCGTCGACGTCCACACGCATCTGGACGCCCAGATCGGTTGGGATCCGCTGCTCACCCCTGTGAGCTGGCATGGGGTCACCACGGCGTTGATCGGCAACTGCGGCGTCACGTTCGCGCCGTGTCGGCCTGACGACCGG
>DLYX01000596.1 GCA_003447545.1 Deltaproteobacteria bacterium
TCTGGTGCGGGCTGGTTTGGTTGCGCTACCGCTACAGAGTCGGCCCCGACCGCATCGAGATCAGGTCGGGCGTTCTGTTCCGCAAGCAAACGCACGTCCCTTTTGATCGGATTCAGAACATCCATATCGAACAGCCGTTATATTTTCGGCTTTTCGGCTACTGCAGCCTCCGGCTGGATACCGCCGGATCGAGTCAGGGCGAAGCACATCTCGTCGCCATTCGCCTCGACCGCGCGAGAGAGCTCCGAGCCAACTTGTTGGCGACAAAAAAACCCATTCGGGCGCCCGAGGAAGATCTCGATGAGGAGCGGGAAGTGGTCCTGAACCGTCGTTCGTTGGGAGATCTGACGGTTCATGGGCTGACAAATAACCGGATCTGGTTATTTGTCGGGGTGCTGGTGCCTTTTTTGCAGCGCATCGGGGATGCGATCCCTTCCTATCTCAAAGAGAGCGGGGTGGATTTTCAGCTCCCGACGTCGGCTATGGATCAAAGCAGGGTTGCGTTGGCCCTGACGGCTGTCGGTTTTGCCGTGCTAGTCATTTCGGGCCTGTTGTTGTTTTCCATCATGGGCTCGATTCTGACCTATTACGGCTACACTCTCTCTCGTGCAGGTGGCCGTTATTGCTGCCGGGCCGGGCTTTTGACGAAAAAAGAGTTTGGGATGCCGACGCGACGTTTGCAGAGCATTCACTACCGGCAGAGCTGGCTTGATCTGGTGCTGGGCCGGGTGAACCTTTTGCTCAAGCAGAACAGTTCCGGGCTGCCGGAGCCGCCGGGCGTAGAGAAGTCTGACCAACTGCTCGTGCCTTCGGTGACCCCGGATGAGGCATGGGATCTGATAGCGGACGCGATGCCTGATTCGGCGATGCGAAATATCGACTTTCATGCCCCAAGCAAAAGGCTGATCAATCGCTACTCTCTTTGGGCGATATGGCCGGCGCTCGCCTGTGTCGCTTCCGTCGTAATCGCTCTGCCGCTGGTCGTGTCGCTCGGATGCCTGGCCTTGGCGATCCTCGTCGTTGTCGTCTCCTGGCTCCGATGGCGGCGCTGGGGCTACGCCTTTGACGACGAGTTCATCTATATCCGAAGGGGTCTGATCGGAGTCGAGTATCTCTGCTTCGAGCGATACAAACTTCAGCAGATCGGGTACGCAAGCAGTCCATTCTTGCGGCGTCATCGGAGCCTCAATCTCCAGTTTGTGCTGGCTTCGGAATCGATCTACCTACCCTATGTCGATCGATCGACGATCGCGCCTCTTGTCGATCGAAGCCTCTACCAAGTGGAGTCTTCGGGGCGGTCGTGGATGTAGTTCCGTTGGCCCCGGCGCAGTCGATGCGGTTTTGGGCAAGCCTCATGGTTGGAGCCGCGGGTTGACGAATACTGGGCGGTTAGGTCAAAAAGGAGCGTTCATGTCGTCCCCTCAGCGAATCAAGTTCGAGCCTGCACTCGAAGGTCTCCGTGGTTTTGCCTTGCTCGGGATGATTCTTTTCCATTCGCAGTTCGAGTGGGCGCGCGGAGGCTTTCTGCCGATCGCGACTTTTTTTTCCTTGTCCGGTATTTGATCACCTCGCTCTTTCTAAGCGAGTGGGAGCGGTCGGGGCGGCTGGACCTGGTAGCTTTCTGGGCGCGTCGCTTCCGGCGCCTGATGCCGGCGGCTCTCCTGACTCTCGTGATCATGGCGATCTTTGCCCGGTTCATAGCCTCGGCGGCGCAACGAACGGCTCTCGCGGAAGATGTTTTCTGGTCTCTTTTCTACGTAGCGAACTGGCACTTCTACATTTCGAATACGGCCTATACAGAGTTGTTTTCGGCGCCGTCTCCGCTCCAGCACTTCTGGTCGCTGGCCATCGAGGAGCAATTCTACTTTCTATTTCCTCTTGTGGCTGCGGGGGCATTGCTGCTCGGTCGTGGCTCGCATCGGGTGCTGGCAGCCGTCCTTCTCGGTCTGAGCGGTATTTCGGTCGTGATCGGAGTCCTGCTGATAGGGCAAGGCGCACCGATCGACCGCGTCTACTATGGTTCGGATACACGTGCGGCCGAGCTTTTGCTGGGAGGGGCGCTGGCGGTCTGGACTTTCGGGCGCCCGGCCTTCTCAGGGTCTGCAAGGTTGCTGGTGCAGGTTGTGGGTCTCGTTTGTCTCGTGCTCATGGTCTGGACGTGGTCTGTCGTTGATCTGAATTCGGTTTGGCTCTACCAAGGCGGCTTCGCGCTTTATACGATTCTCTCACTCGGCGTGATTCTCGCGTCGGTACAACCAGAGGGGCCTTTGCGAACTTTTCTCGCCAATCGATTCCTTCGTTGGACCGGACGTGTTTCCTACGCCGCATACCTGTTTCACTGGCCCATCTTTCTGCTGCTGAACGAACAAAGGACTGGCCTGGCGGAGCCGGCCTTGTTGCTCCTGAGAGTCTCGATCACATTTGCTCTTGCCGAGTGCTCCTACCGTTTTCTGGAATCTCCGATTCGCAGCGGAAAGTGGCTTCGTGGAGCGAGGCCTTATTTTGCCACCGGCTTTGCTCTTGTGCTGGTCGTCTCCTTGTCCCGATCTGCCATCGCGGTCCCGCGCTTTGCCGACGGAGGATATGATCCGTCGCCTCATGTCGCCGAGATCGTTCCGATGTTCGAGCGCATGAAGCAGCTGCCGCCGGTCAAAGCTCCGGAGTCGTCGGCCCGATCGGGCTCTCCTCGAGTGGCCGTTTTTGGCGACTCGACCGGGGCCGCCCTGACG
>DLYX01000022.1 GCA_003447545.1 Deltaproteobacteria bacterium
TATTGAGGCGTCGCACGGTGCGTCTTGCGTATCGCAAGCCGTCGGGGCGACGAAATTGGCATTCCTTCCATCCCTTCACGATGGTGTTGTACCGGGACGCGATCTATATCCTCGGGGCATCCGATCGACACGCACAGCCTATTTACCTTGCGGTGGATCGCATCGAGGAGCTTGAGGTAACCGGAGAGAAGTTCCGCATTCCCAAAGACTACGATCCCGAAAAAATGACGCGTGACGGGTTCGGCATCTGGAGTGGAAAGGAATGCGAGGTTGCCTTGCGTTTGTCGGGCCGCGCGGCCGAGCAGGTTCCCGAGCGCCTGCACCAAAGAACCGTTCGGCTGTCGACCACTCAAGGTGGCGACGTTTTGCTGAAGGCCAAGCTGCGCGGGTGGCAGGAGTTGGCTTGGTGGATTCTCTCCTGGGGACGCGACATCGAGGTCCTGAGCCCACCCGATCTGCGCAAATATGTCGCCGAGGAACACCAGGCGGCGGCGCGTCTTTATAACGGAGATTAGCTCGGCGAGAGTCGGATGACCGGGATCTTGCGCGTGGTTCGAGCCTGATAGTTGTCGAAATCCCCGTAGGATTCCATTGCGAGCGCCCAGAGTCGTTCCCGGGTTTCGCCCTCTGGCACGGTCTCGGCGCGGTAGTCGACACGCTTGGGCCCGATCTCGAAGGTGACCTCGGGATTGGCGACCAAATTGAGGTACCAGAGTGGGTGCTTGGGCATCCCGCCTTGTGAGGCAATGATGATCACGTCCTCGCCGTCTCGCGCAAAACAGAGCGGGATATCAAAGATCTTCCCGCTTTTGCGACCCGTGACCCGCAAGATCCCGACTTCGCCGTCTCCGAAAAAGCTGCGTCCCCATGTGCCGCCCGTGGCCCGGTAGATCCAGGTGTTGATGCGGCCGCCAATCTTCAGAAGGGGTTTTGCGATTCGCAGCTGGGCTTCGGTGGAGGGCGGGTATTTGGGCTTCTCTTCACTCATGGGGAGCTTTTATCCTGCTTTGACCCTCTCTGCATCTTCCCGGGTGACGCCGCGAGCCCTGATGCGGATCGACCGCCATTCGCTTCAGTCGCCAGCGAGAATTTGTGCAAGCTCGTCGTCATGCTGGCCGAGTAATGGTGTCGGGGCACGGTACCCGGCCGTTGCCTGACTCATGCGGAAACCGTTGCGCTCATAGAAGCGTTCGCCGAGAATTGGGTGCTGCAAGGTTTGGAAGTGGTCGCGGGCACGGAGCGTGGCATCTCCAAAGACGTCACCGAAGTCGGCTACGGGAACTGCCTCGATTCCGCGTTCCTGCAGGCGCGTGGCCAAAGCTTCGGCGTCGAGCTCCTTGGTGGCCTGGCGGATTTCGCTTTCCAGTGAATCGAGATCCGTCTGGCGTTGGGCCGCACGGGCGCGGCCTTCTGTGGCGAGGTTCAGTTCCTCGGCCAGCGAAACCCATTGCGCGTCGGTGTGGCAGGCGATGGCGATCCAGCGTTCTTTGCCACGGGTGGGAAAGACGCCATGCGGTGCCGCGTCCGGATGCCGATTTCCGTTACGTGTGCCCGCTTTCCCGGTCTGGGCGTAGGCGAGCAGCCAGGGCCCCAGAGCATACTCGGCCGCCTCGACCTGCGAGAGGTCGTAATGCCCGCCTTGTCCGTTGCGGCGCCTGCGGAGCAGGGCGGCCGCAGCCAGGGTCGCGGTAAAGCGAGGCGCCAGCGAATCCGTGATCGTGCCGTAGGGGCCGAGAGGTTCGCGATCCGGCCATCCGGTGAGGAAATTATAGCCCGCGAGCGCCGAGCCTTGTCCGCCAAACCCGGGGTAGTTGCGGTGCGGGCCAGTTTGTCCGTTCAGGCAGGTGGAGATCATGATCAGGTCGGGTTGGTCGGCCACCAGAGACTCGAAGTCCAAACCGAAGCCCCTCATGGCGCGGGGGGCAAAGTTTTCCAGAACGAGGTCGGACCACTGGATCAGGTCGCGGGCGCGAGCGAGACCTGTGGGGTCCTTGAGGTCCAGGGTGATGCTTTTCTTGCCCGGGTTCAGCGCGCTGAAGAGAGGGGAGCCCTCGAGCCCATGCGGGCTGGCCTGAGCCCACATCGCCCTCAGGAAATCGGGTCTTTCTCTGGATTCGACCTTGATGACGGTAGCACCGTTTTCCGCAAAGTAGCGGGCTGCGATCGGTCCGGCGGCGCCGCTGCCGAATTCGACAACGCGAAGGCCCTCCCAGCAGCCCTGATCCGGCGTGTTGCTTGTTGCCTCGACGGCCGGGGAGAGGCCGGTATCGGGGCCGCTTCGCCAAAGTGCCATCCGCGCCGGCAGCCCGCGGAGCTCACCCTCGGTATGAAAAACTTCTCGGTCCTGATTTTGCGCCCGCGCGAGAATCTCGTCGGGGCCTGCCGCCGGGGCCAGCATCAGGTTTGTCTCGCACGCAAGTTGGTACCATTCCCGCATCGAGCGACGAGAGAAGAGTTTGCCGAGCGGTTCCTCCAGCGATCGTAGCTCGGCTTCCGCTGCGGTTTTGGCGTCATAGCTCAGCCAATCCCGCTCCTCCCATGCCGGGTTGAGCAAGCCTTCCTCGCGCAGCAAGTCGGTCAAAATCGCCAAACTTTTGAGCCGCGCTCGACCGCCCCGCAAGCCGAAACTCACATACCCATCCCGGCAGCGCCAAATTTCGCGCGTGCGTCCAGTGACAGCGCCCTTGCGCAATCCGCGCTCACCGGTACCGGGGAAATTGCCCGGGCCGCCCATATTCGCGCTGAGGATGGTCTCCTGCATCGACAGATCCACGATTTGTGGCCGTCCGCTGGCCAGCGCCGTGAGCGCGGCGAAGGCGGCTTCCGGTCCCGTGTGAGCGTAGGCGACAGGTTCGGCGCATCGGACGGGGGGACGGTCAGGCTCGCCTGTGGCGAAGAGGTTGCCCGTGGAGGCCAGAATTCCGAGGTCGGTTCCGCGCCAATGGGCCCGCGGGCCGATGGCACCGAAAGGAGTGATGCGGACCCAGACGGATTGCGGGGCGATTGCCGGGTCGAGCCTTCCGAAAGGAGTAGCGTCAGGCGTATCGAGAATGATGTCGGCGTGGGAGAGCCGAGCGGGCAGGTCGGCTGGTCGATCAAGTCGTTCCAGTTTCTTGCCAAGGCTCCATGCCCGATGACGCAGCGACTGCCCATGGTCGTCACGGGGCGCTGTAGCGCGCAGAGGATCGCCCTCAGGGGCTTCCAGACGAACCACGCTGGCCCCGAGATCAGCGAGAATCCTGCCGGTCATCGCTCCGGCTTCTCCGGCCAGATCGATAACCTCAATACCGCGCAGGGGCGTATCTGTGGAATTGGCAGCCATGGCCGTCTCTCCTCGGGCTCGGCGCGCCTCAGGTGAAGCGATTGAGAAGGTTTTCGAGCATTTCCTGTCGCGCGCTGCGTGGCGAGGGGTCCAGACTTTGATCACGGACCCGTTTGTCCAGATCGGCAAGAGACGCCTCCCCGCTCAGGATCTCCTTGCCAAGAGAACCCTCCCAGCCATCGTAGCGTTCATCGACGTGCGCTTGCAGAGCGCCATCAGCGAATAGCGCTTCGGCGCAAAGAAGCGCTCGGGCGAGTGTGTCGATCCCGCCGATATGGGCATGGAAGAGGTCCTCGGGTGCGATACTCTGTCGCCGCAAATGGGCGTCAAAGTTGAAACCGCCGCTGTCGAGTCCGCCGGCTTTGAGAATCTCGAAAAGAGCAGGCGTCAGCTCGACGTGATCGTTGGGGAATTGGTCGGTATCCCACCCGTTTTGGGGGTCGCCTCGGTTGGCATCCACGCTACCGAGCATGCCTTCGGCGAGCGCCCAGGCAATTTCGTGATGGAAGGAATGTCCGGCCAGAGTGGCATGATTGACCTCGATATTAAGCTTTACTTCTTTTTCCAGACCAAAGCGTCGCAAGAAACCGATCACGGTAGCGGCATCGGTGTCGTATTGATGCTTGGTCGGCTCGCAGGGTTTCGGTTCGATGAGAATGGTGCCGGAGAAACCGATGCGATGCTTGTGTTCGACGACGAGACTCAAGAACCGCCCGAGTTGTTCCTGCTCACGGCGCAGGTCGGTGTTGAGCAGCGTATCGTAGCCCTCGCGTCCGCCCCAAAGCACATAATTTTCGCCGCCAAGCCGATGCGTCGCCTCGAGGACATGCTTAACCTGGGCGGCCGCATAAGCGAAGATCTCCGGGTCGGGATTGGTAGCGGCACCGGCGGCGTAGCGGGGATGACCGAAAAGATTGGCCGTGCCCCATAGGAGTTTGGTGCCGCTGCGTGCCATCGCGGCTTCGACGTCTTCAAGGATCCGATCAAAAAGGTCACAACTCGCGGCAAGAGTGTCTCCTTCCGGGGCGATGTCGCGGTCGTGAAAGCAGAAATAGGGATTCCCGAGCTTCTCGAAGAACTCGAAACCAACGGCGACCTTCTGCCTTGCCTGCGCCATCTCGTCGCCGCCCGCGGCATGCCAGGGCCGGTTGAGCGTCGGCGCCCCGAAAACATCACTGCCGGGCGCGCAGAGGGTATGCCACCAGCAGACAGCAATGCGCAGATGGTCCTCCATTCTGCGGCCGTGCACCATTCGATCGGCTTCGTAGAACCGATACGCAAAGGGGTTGCTGGACCGCGGTCCTTCGAAGGGGATTTTTCCGATGCCGGGAAAGAACTCTTGCATACAGGGGTGGTATCACAGCAGGCCAACTTGCCAACGCCCGGGGTGAATCCGATGGGTCGGGCTGGAGAAATCGCCCCGGAGGCCTTTGCGCGAGCTTGTGAGCGCTTTAGCTGGTAACGGTTCCGGGGACGTCATGGCACGGGCTCTCCATTTTGTTGCGACCTCCACCCGGGGGATCGAGGAAGTTCTCGCAGAAGAATTGCGAGGGCTGGGAATGCGTCAGGT
>DLYX01000354.1 GCA_003447545.1 Deltaproteobacteria bacterium
TCAGGGGGCTGTGTTGCGATTCGAGCAGCGCATCGGGCAGGTTGGTCAGGATGCGTTCGGTCGCCTCTCGAGATTCCTGCCATTGGCGAAGGGCCATATCGCCGCGTGGCTGCGGTGGGGTCACCTTTCTTGCGAGGAGGAGAGCAAATTGCGCCTGTCGGTCCGTAAAGGTCGCGACACTCTCAAATCCGTACCCCTCGAGTCTCTGCAGCATCGAATCGACGTGGAATTTTCGGCTGATCTCGGTGCGGATCGATTCACCTGCCGCAATCGAGAACTCCTGTCCGATGCTCGGCAGGTGAATGCGGGTGGCTTTCGGGAAGCGTGCGCTGATTTCGATCTGCTCTTCCCGCGGGTTCCAACGGGCAATATGCTCGATCTCGTCGACCTCGAGGTTGGTCCCGAGTTCCCGATTCATGCGGTGGAAAAGATTGCGCGTGAAATCGGCCGTGACGCCGGCCGCGTCGTCGTAGGCGGCCTCGAGGATATCGGCTTCCTTGACCAGGTCGATGCCGAGAAGAAAGCAGTCTCCGGGATAAAGGTTCTGGTCCAGCATTTGAAAGAAGGCCTTGAGCTGGGGTTCGGCCAGGTTGCCGATCGAGCTGCCGAGGAAAGCCACCGTTGCTGGCGAGAATTTGCGAAATTTCGGGAATGAGGCTTCGTAGGTTCCCGCAAGCGTTTCCAGCTCCAGACCGGGGAAAAGAGGCCGGAGAGTGCTGGCGGCACCGTCGAGAGCCTCCCGACAAATATCGACCGCTACGTAGGCGGCCTCGGGATGCTCGGACCATGCCTCCAGCAAATGACGGGTTTTTGTCGAAGTGCCCGAGCCTAATTCAATCAGGGTTGTCGATCCGGCTGCGGCGCGGATCTCGGCGGCGTGCGCACGCAGTATCTCGTCTTCCGCCCGGGTGAGGTAATATTCGGGGACCCGAGTGATGGCATCAAAAAGTTGCGAGCCGCGGTCGTCATAGAGATAGCGACAGGGCAGGGTGCGCGGGAGACTCGCCAGGCCGCATGCGACGGCGAAGGCAAAAGCCTCACTCTCGGGTAACCTCTTGAGGGCCTGTGCTGTTGCGGTGGTTGCCATGGAAAAAAGGGGCACTTTGTACCGAAGGGAAATTTAACGGACTGAATCGACGGTGCAAATTGCCCCCCGGAGTTGACGAGGGGTAGGGTCTCGTACACCTCTAGGGAGTGACTTTGGCGGAAGCGACAAAACGGGTGGAGAGGCTGCGTGCCTCAGTCGAGTACCATACCCACCAGTACTACGCGCTCGATGAGCCCGAGATCAGTGATGCTGAATTCGATACGCTCTTTCGGGAATTAAAGGCTCTCGAAGAGAAATACCCGGCCCTCCGCAGTCCCGAATCCCCGACGCAACGGGTAGGTGGGACCGTGCAGGAGCGGTTTCGCAAGGTGACCCACCCGCAGCCAATGCTGAGTCTGGGCAACGCGTTCTCGGCCGAAGATCTTGTCGCCTGGCAGGCGCGATTCGAGAAACGACTCCCGGCCGGTACGCCTGTGGCGTTTGTCGCCGAGCCGAAGATCGATGGACTGACTGTGGTTCTCCACTATGAAAAGGGAAAGTTTGTCCTCGGGGCCACTCGCGGGAACGGTCTGGTCGGCGAGGATATTACGGAAAATCTCAGAACGGTGCGAGAATTGCCGCTGCGACTCCGCGGAAAACATCTTCCCGAACGGCTCGTTGTCCGAGGCGAAGTGTATATGGCGGTCGACGATTTCGCGCAATTTAACGAACGCCAGGCTGCCCTCGGCGAGAAGGTCTATGCGAACCCGCGTAATTTTGCCGCAGGCTCTCTCCGGCAACTGGATTCGACAATTACCGCAGCAAGGCCCCTGAAGTTATGGGCCTATCAAATCGTCGTCACCGAGGGGCTGACGGTCGAGTCGCAGGGCGCGGCGCTGGAGCGGTTGCGCGAGTTCGGTTTTCCGGTCTCCGAGGAAAACCGGATCCTCGGGTCGATCGAAGCTGTGGCCGAGCGATGCGAATCGTTTGGCGAAGAGCGCGGGAGTCTCGCGTTCGAAACGGACGGATTGGTCGTGAAGCTCGATTCCTTTGCCCTGCAGGAAAGGCTCGGTGCGGTCGGTAACGCGCCTCGCTGGGCGATTGCCTACAAATATCCTTCCGAAGAGGTCGTCACCGAACTTCTGGGCATTGGCGTGAATGTCGGCCGGACCGGCGTCCTCAAGCCCTGGGCGGATCTAAAGCCATGCGAGATTGGCGGCGTGACGGTGAGTAGCGCCACCCTGCATAATGAGGATTATATTCGGGATCGCGATATTCGGGTAGGCGACCGTGTTGCGGTCAAACGGGCAGGTGAAGTCATCCCTCAGGTGCTGCGTGCTCTGCCGGAATTGCGCGAATACGATTTGCCGGTTTTTCATCTTCCCAAAAATTGTCCGGCTTGCGGTGAGCGGGCGATCCGAGTCGAGGACGAAGTCGATGTGTATTGCGTGAATGCGACCTGTCCGGCGCAGTTGGTCCGACTGGTTGAATATTTTGTTTCACGGACGGCAATGGATATCGAAGGTTTCGGGATTCGTCAGGCGGAGCTGCTGACCGAAAAAGGGCTCCTTGCGGATGTCGCGGATATTTACGCCCTCGAGGCCTCGGACCTGGAGTCGCTCGAGGGCTACAAGCAGCGGCGCGTCACCAACCTTCTCGGCGCGATCGAGGCCTCTCGGCAGCAACCGCTTCCCCGGCTGGTGACGGCCTTGGGCATTCGTGGTGTGGGCCGCGTCGTGGCTGAAACTCTCGTGGAGCATTTCCCCTCGATCGACAAACTCCTCGAGGCCGATAGCGAGTCCCTCGAGGCTGTCGACGGGATCGGCCCGATTCTGGCGCATAATCTCGTTGACTGGTTTGCGACCGCTCATAATCGAAAGGTAGTGGAAAAGTTGCGTTCCGCCGGTGTTGCCTTGTCGGCGGCTCTGGTCCAGGCGAGCAGCGAGACCCTGCTTGGATCGACGTTTGTCATCACCGGGACATTGCCCCAATTGAGCAGGGAGCAAGCGGCGTCCTTGATCCGATCGCATGGCGGCAAGGTCACGGCAGCCGTGAGTGGAAGCACCACTTATCTGGTCGCCGGCGAGTCAGCCGGGAGCAAGCTGGCGAAGGCCGAAAAACTGGAAGTACCGATTCTCGACGAGGAGGGGCTCAGGAAATTGATTTCCTGAGCCCCGAATTCGCCGGAAGGGTTCAGGCTGCCGAGATGGAAATCCTCTGCGGTTTGTCAGCCTCGGCCCGCGGTAGTGTCACCTGCAGGACGCCGTTGTTGTATTGCGCATCGACGGAGCCGGATTCTACGCGGAAGGGCAACCGGACCCGCCTTTTGAAGACACCGTGGCCACGCTCCTGATGGCGCCAGGTCGTTCCTTCGGGCAGCTCGTCTGCTTGTCGGGCGCCACTGAGAGTCAGGACATCATCGTCGATCGAAAGG
>DLYX01000047.1 GCA_003447545.1 Deltaproteobacteria bacterium
GATGCCCGCCATGATGTCGTTGTGGCCAGCCATGTATTTGGTCGCCGAGTGCAAGACGAGATCAATGCCGTGCTCAAGCGGTCTCTGATTGACCGGGGTGGCGAAGGTAGAGTCGATGATGGAGATGAGGCCATGCTTCTTTGCGATATCGGCCAGGCGTTCCATATCGACGACCTTGAGGTAGGGGTTCGTGGGGGTTTCGCTGATGAGGACCCGCGTGCTCCCGGGTCGAATCGCCTCTTCGAGAGCGGCATAATCTCCGGTTGGGACGATGCTGACCTCGATGCCGAATTTGCTGAGTGTGCCGCGGCAGAACTGGCGAGTGCGGCGATAGCAGTCGTCCGTCATGACGATATGCTGGCCCTGTCGCAGCATGGCAAACAGAGTCGTGGTGATCGCCGACATCCCGGAGGAGAATGCGAGACCGGCCGCGGCACCTTCGAGCGCGGCGCATTTGGTTTCGGCGACTTTCTGGGTCGGGTTGCCGTACCTGCCATACTCCTCGCGAGGCTTCTGGCCGGACATATGCTCGATCAATTCTGCGGTGTCGCGGAAAACGTATGTCGAGGTTTGAACGATCGGCGTCGTGATCGCGTTGCTCTGGCGAGACTCCGTCTCGCCGCTGTGTACAGCCTGTGTCGCCAGACTGCGTCGAAGCGATTTATGAGCACCTGACTTGCTCATGGCATGCCTCCCGCACTCTGACTCGTCTTTTGGCGACGGTCGAGTTCTCGCAGGAGGGCGTCGCGAACGACTCCGGGATCGTTTGCCAGTTCGAGGGGCTGATTCGTCCAACGCCCATCGATATCGGACAGTTTCCCGGCGTGGTAGTCGGCTTTCTGGTCCGCGAATTTCAAGCCGTGGGCGGTCGAGATCACGACCACGCGCTGGTCTTTGGTGATCTCTCCCTTTTGGGCGAGCTTGAGAAGGGCTGCGAGTGCCACACCGGTATGGGGACAATTGAACATCCCCGTCCGATCGGCCCACGCAGCCGTATTGGCGAGTTCTTCCTCGTTGGCCTGTTCGACAATCCCGTCGAAATCGCGGAGTGCGCGGACGGCTTTGCGGTAGCTCACGGGGTTGCCGATACGAATGGCGCTCGCGAGGGTTTCCTTGGCTTCCACCGGTTCGAGTTCCCCGAGCCCGTTGAGGTAGGCACGGTAGAGAGGGTTCGCTGCCTCGGCCTGTGCAACTACGATGCGCGGCCTTTTGTCGATCATGCCAAGTTTTTCCATCAGGAGAAGGCCTTTGCCGAGTGCGCTGACATTGCCCAGGTTTCCTCCCGGAATGATGATCCAATCCGGCACTTCCCAATTGAACTGCTGGACGATTTCCATGCCGACAGTCTTCTGGCCTTCGACCCGAAGGGAGTTCATCGAGTTGGCGAGGTAGATCTCTTCGCGGGAGGTCAGTTCCTGCACTGTCCGCATGCATCCGTCGAAGTCGGTGTCGAGCGCGAGCACCACGGCTCCGTTCGCAATAGGCTGCACAAGCTGTGCAAGCGAGACCTTGTTGCGCGGTAAAAGAACCACGGAAGGGATGTCGGCCGCAGCGCAGTAGGCGGCGAGAGCAGCCGAGGTATCTCCGGTCGAGGCGCAAGCCACCGCAGGGATGTTGAGTCCACGTTCGCGCATTTCCTTCACGACGCTGACGAGCACGGTCATTCCCAGATCCTTGAACGACCCTGTATGCGAGTTGCCGCATTGCTTGACCCAGAGGTCCGGAATACCGATCTCTGCCCCGAAGCGCTCGGCCCAGAAGAGGTTCGAGCCGCCTTCGTACATGCTCACCACATTGTCATCGGAGATCTGCGGAAGGACCATTTCCTTTCGGGACCAGACGCCGGAACCGTAGGGCCATTGCGTTGAGCGAAGCCGGTGATCAAAGGTTTTTTTCCAGGTATCCGGGGATTGGCGTGCCAGAACGTTCTCGTCATGCACGACCTCCAGAAGCTCTCCGCACTCGCGACAACGGTATACGACTTCGAATACATCATAGGTGGCCCCACATTCGGGCGCGATACATTGGAACCAGCAACGGTGCTTCATGGACGAGGACTCTAGCATTCTGGCGGGGCCGATAAAGGATCGAATTTTCTACGGTTTTGGAGAGTTTCGCCAGATTGAGCGTGCTCATGGGGCCGGCTGAGGTTGCGCCCGGAGGGCGGAGCCCAGTTCGGCAGAGCTTCCGATCGTGGCCAGCAAGGGGAGCACATTGCGAATCGACCACTCATGCCATTCGTGGGGAAAGGACGCACAGCAATCCTCGGCGACCCAGCATTCGAGGCCGCGATTCAGGGACGCTCGCACCAAACCTTCGACGGCCAGGGTCGTGGAGATTCCGGTCAGAATGAGCTGGTCGCGCTTCAGTCGAGACAGCAGAGGGTAGAGAGGCGTTCCGTGCGAGCCATCCACCGAGAGTGTGCGCTCGAGGACGAAGTCATCGGGGCCGGGCTGGACGGTTACGTGCGTTTCGGCGCCCCAGGTGCCGGCGACCAGAGTCGGGCCGCGCTTCTCGGCTATCTGATAGATCCGTGCGCGAGGGCGGGGGACCCCAGGTCGATTCGCGACGTTGATATAAAAAACCGGCACTTCCAATTCCCTCGCTGTGGCGAGTAATTCTGCCACTTTGGGCAGAATGCCCCGCCTTTGGATCTGGGCGGCGAGGGCACCCCCCAAACCCTTTTGCTCGGCCTGCGATTCATGCACCATATCGTTCTGCAGTTCGACGACGAGGACAGCACAACGAGAGGGGTCGGGGAGTATATCCATGCTCGAGAATCGCAAGTCGAGCCGTCGCTGTCGAGCGGGTGCTCGGGTGTCGTCGATAAACCTGCGCTATGCCCGTCGCACCAGCGTTCGCAGAGTTTGTTCCGGCCACGTAAAAGGATGATGTGTTCGGGTGGTTCAGGAAAAGGCGACGAAGCCTGCTCGTTTGGTTGGTAGTGCTTTTCGTCGGTGGCGCAGGTTATCTGGACTTCCGTGTCCGACGTGGCTTTGCGGAAGGCGCCTGGTCTGGACGGGTCCAGTTCTGGGCCGCCCCGGTGGTTCTGCAGTCGGGCGCCTCTCTCCGCGTCCGAGGCCTTCTGAAGCTGCTGCGGGAGCATGGCTACGTCGAGGCGGAATCTTCTGAACTAAGACCTGGAGAATTCCGCGGGGACCGAGAGTTTTTCGATGTGTTTTTGCGAGCACGTCCGCAGGCGGGTCGATTTGCGGACCGACCGGCTCAGCTTCTTCGGTTGGTCTTCCGCGGCGATCTTCTGCGGCTGATTCGAGATGTCGGGACAGGCGCTCGCCTTGAGCAAGTCGCTCTTTCGCCACTGCCGGTGGAGGGGGTTTTTTCGGGCCATTGGGCGCCGCGAGAGGTTCTCCCTCTGCAGGATGTGCCGCCTGTGGTCGTGGATGCGCTTCTGGCAGCCGAAGACGCTCACTTTCTGGATCATCCCGGAGTGAACCTGAAGTCCATGCTGCGAGCGATGAAGGTGAACTGGGAAGCCGGCCGGATTCGGCAGGGTGGCAGCACGCTCACGCAGCAATTCGTCAAAAATCATTATCTGACGCAGGACCGTACCTTCAGCCGCAAGCTGCTGGAAATTCCGATGGCGCTGCTTCTCGAGTGGCGGTTCTCCAAGGAGGAGATTCTCGAGGCCTACCTCGGTACTGTTTATCTGGGACACGATCGGCTGGTGGGGGTTCATGGTCTCGCGGAGGGGGCCCGCGTCTTCCTCGGGAAACCCCTCTCGAAAGCCACGGCGGCCGACGGGGCCCTGTTGGCGGGACTGATTCGTGCGCCGAATATTTATTCCCCGTTGCGTCGCCCGGCACGAGCGTTGCGTCGACGGAACCAGGTCCTTGCAGAGATGCGCGACCTGGGTTGGCTGGACGACCGCGACTATCTGTCTGCGATACAGACACCCCTGCCAGAGCCATTTCGGCGGGGCCCCTCGCCGCAAGCTTTCTTCATGCAGGATGTTTTACGCGAAATGGAGTCTGTGGGCTGGTCGCTGTCAATCCTGGGGACGGGTAGCGAAGTTTTCACGACCATGGATGCATCGCTGCAGAGAATCGCTGCCAGCGAAGTGTCCCGGTTCGTTGCGGATCGGCCGGGCCTCGAAGCCGAAGTGGTCGCGATGGACGCGGAAACCGGGGCGCTGCGTGCTCTGCTGGGCGGCAGTGATTTCCTGAACAGTCAGCTGGATCGAAGTGAACGCGGGCACTCCCCGGCCGGTTCTATCTTCAAGCCTTTCCTGCTTCTGGCGGCTTTCACCCTTCGCCCGGCAGAGCTGACGCCCGAGTCGCTCTTTCTCGACAGGCGCCTGCTGGTCGAAGTCGACGGCGTCGTCTGGGAGCCGACGAATTCGGATGGTGAGTTCCGTGGCCCGGTGACTTTGCGGGAGGCCCTCTCTCGATCGCTGAATGTACCGATGGTGCGTCTCGCGCAAGAGTTGGGGATCGAGACTGTCGCGGAATTTGCAGATCGCTTACCTTTGTCCGACGCGCCCTTGCCTCGGGTGCCGGCCCTGGCCTTGGGGTCTTTTCCGGCATCGTTGCGAGATATTACGCGAAGCTACGCGATCTTCCCGAATCAGGGCCGTGCACCGGAGCCGCATTCGCTGCTTGGCATCAAGGCCCCGTCGGGAGCGGTCGTCTATGCGGCGAAGCCGGGGACCGAGGAAATGGCGGACGCTGCAGCGGTGGCCGAAGTGCATGATCTACTGGTGGATGTCGCGGATGAAGGCACGGCACGGGCGATCAGCGCGATGGAGGTGGCCTCGGATGTGGCCGGGAAAACGGGCACCTCGAATGAGTCGAGGGTTGTCTGGTTTGTGGGGTACACACCCGAGCTTTTGATGGGAATCCGACTGGCATACGATGATGGACGGCCGCTCGGGGCCGATGCGGCTCGTCTGGCGGTGCCGCTCTGGAGCCGGATCATGAAGCGCGCGGAGGAAGGTTGGGCCTCCCACGAGAAGCGCTTCTCCCGGGCTCGCATTTCTTCTCGCCAGTCGGCACAATAGCGCTGTGGCGGGAGGGGATGAATTGGAGCCGTCCGGCTTTGCCGGTTGGGCATCGCGCGTGGGCGCACGTGCGACAGAGCTGGTCGAGTTTGTCGGCAGCCTCCTGCATTTCCTGGGTGAAGCCGCGCGTGCTGCTCGCCGAGGAGTCCCGGGCTCCGTCCTGATTGGCCAAGTGTATGAGGTCGGCGCGCGTTCTTTGCCATTGACGGCGGTTGCGGCCTTCGCGATGGGCGTGGTGATGGCGATCCAGACGATGGTTCTCTTGAAGAAATTCGGGGTGGTTCAATATGCCGCCGTCGGAGTTGGCCTTGGGTTGACCCGTGAGTTGGCGCCGGTGGTGACCGCCTTGATGGTGGCGGGTCGGGCTGGGTCCGGGATCAGCGCAGAGTTGGGCAGCATGCAGGTCACCCGCCAGATCGACGCTTTGCGGGTGCTTGCCGTGGACCCCTACCGCTATCTTGCGGCGACTCGAATTCTCGCCTGTCTGATCGCGGTGCCCCTGCTTACGGCACTCTCCGATTTCATCGGGATCTTCGGTGGCCTGGTCGTGACGACAACGCTCGGTGGTGTTCCGGTACCAGCGTATATCGATACGACTCTTTACTACGTCACGGTCGGCGATGTCCTGTCCGGAATCGGAAAATCCGCGATTTTCGGTCTGATCATCGGCACGGTCGCGGCTCATTACGGATTCCAGACATCCGGGGGGACGACGGGTGTGGGGCGGGCGACTACGGCCACCGTCGTCGTTTCCTCCTTGATGATCTTTGTCAGCGACGTCGTGCTTACACAGATTCTGATGACCTTGGGTTTCTGATGAGCATGGATTACGCGATCGAATTTGAAGGAGTGTTCAAGGGGTTTACCGATCGGCAGGTTCTGCGAGGCATCGATCTTCAGGTGCCGCGCGGGGAGACCATGGTGATTTTGGGCTCGAGTGGGTCGGGAAAGTCGGTCTTGGTCAGTACGGTTGTCGGATTACTACGTCCCGACCAAGGTCGAGTTTTGGTGAGCGGCGAGAATGTGGCGGAATTTGCGTCGGAGGATCAGTGGCGGAAGGTCTGGCTGAAAACGGGTTTTCTCTTTCAGGGTGCGGCACTTTTCGATTCCATGACCGTGGGCGAGAATATTGCCTTTCCACTGCGGC
>DLYX01000458.1 GCA_003447545.1 Deltaproteobacteria bacterium
TGCGGTGAAGGTTGGTGCACCTCCGAAGCCAAGCCATCGGTCGCTTGCATAGGCTATGGACCTGCTCGCGGCGGTGGTGCGGGCGACCCCGAACGGAGCCTGACCGTGCAACGAGTCGACGCCAGCGGGTTTTATCGCAAGCTACCTATTAGCGGCATCGCGTACTGGAACTCGCACGCCTTCAACCTTACTGCCAAAATCGCTCGGCACCACGCCTACAATAATTTCTACTACACAGACGACTTGCGTTACGAGCAGCTGAACTTTCGTGCCGGCAACATCTATGCGGCCGCAGGCACACCACCGTTCACAAAACGGACCGTATGCGAAACGATTACCTTTGATCCGGGGACCGAGCTGCTGCGCCTGAACTCGCACACCCACAAACGTGGCGAGATCTTCTGGATGGTGCTGGATGGTGAGCGAATCTACGAAAATTACTTCTATGCCGACCCGCCGACCCTGCAATTCAATCCGCCGCTGCTTCTGGACGATCCAGACCCGGAAGGGCGCACGATTGAATTCTGTGCGATCTACAACAACGGCGTGGACGCCGACGGCAATCCCGATGTCGATGTGGTCACGCGCCTGTCCCGCAAGCCCGAGCGCAGCGGTTGCGAACCCACCCACTGCGCGGAGGGCCGCGTTGCCGAGCCTTGTGCAGGGAGCACCGACCACGCGACCTGCGACACCTCGCCTGGCGCAGGCGACGGCATGTGCGATGCTTGCCCGATCAGCCCGGGCGTCACGACCGATGACGAGATGTTCATCCTGATCGGAGCACGCGTCCGGGCAAATGAATAAGCCTCCGGGCGACCATTTACCGCGCAGACAGTCGCGAGCTTCACAACGGCTCGTTGTCGTCTCTCGCCCATCGCTATCCCGAACGCTCTGGTGACCACCGAATTCAGCGCACTCTTCGCCGACCCGCAGGTGCGCCACTAGCTCTGCGATGATCAGGTGATCGGCATGGACCGGGTTCAATCCATCATCGAGGGGAGCAACGCGCATTTTCGTGAATCCGGCCTCGGCCTATGGATGGTGTCGGACGGCATCACCGCAGAGCGAGCCGGGATCGTCGGCTTTGCGGAGTTCTCGGCACCCGGTGCGCTGGAATTGATGTACGCCCTTTACCCACGCTTCTGGGGCCGCGGTCTGGCCACAGTTGTATTTTATGGCCGACGCGCCACGCACTTCCCGGAACGATCAGCGAGCACTGTAAATACGGCCAACCAAGCGAGCTCCCAGCCTCTCGGACCGCCCTCCAGCGAGCAGCGGTACCGAAATGTTGCCGAACTCCGTAACGCGCCGTTACCCAAAAAGAGTTCGACTCGGGAATAGGGCCCAAAAACGCGCCCTATAGAGAATGGCACGCCAAGTGCTTACTCCAGCATGCCCGGATCGCCCGGGGCTCGACAAGGAGAAAACATCGATGATCGCATCCAGGAGTATCGCCTCCCCTCGAACCAATTCCCTGCGGCCGGGCCCTGGCCCACGAATTAAGGGGCTTGCCCAAAGTATGCGTTTCCGTATACGCTCGCGCGGGCGCAGACTCGCTGAGCTCGAACAAACCCCCCCCAAGGAGAACATCAACATGAAGCCTCTCGACTGTCGGAAACCGGCCTCTCCCCCATTCGTTACTCCCAGCTTGAGCGCTCTGGTTGTGGCCCTTTTCTTCTTCCTCGCACCGACAGTCGCCATCGCGCAGCCGATCGGGGAACCGATTGCCACCTGGGGACCCGGCCAATGTGGCGGATCGATCGGCGGATTCAGCCCGACTTTCTTCGGCAACTGGTTTGACGCCAACTTTCCGCCGACCGGATGCCTGGATACGGAAATCCCGGGGAACGACACGCAGCAACATTCCTACGGCAGAGGTGCGGACCTGCAGGACCTCGGGGCCACCCGCCGACTCGTTGTTTCGGGCTGGATGGAATACAACCCCGGAAGTTCGACCGGGCCCTACGCCCAGTTCGCACTCTCGGCGTATACGCCGGCAGGCGACCTCGACAACACGTTCGGAGCCGGAGACGGCAAAGTCCTGACGGCTTTTGCCGTACCGGCACGCGGCATGGACAACTTCGTCCGAAGTGACAACTCGATTGTCACAGGCGGCGGCGATGGCAACACGATGTTCCTGACCGCCCATCAGGTGGATGGAGCCCTCAGCTGGCAGGTCATCACAACGGTCACCGCGACCACGGGAGCTGTGGCTCTCGCGACCAAAGACCGGGCTCCGACCGCGGATTTCATCGCCGTGGGCTCCGACACAACATCCGGACTCTCCGAGATCGTCGTTGCCAAGTTCGACTACCTCGGGAACCTCGTGCTCAACCAGAAATTCGGCAACGTCGAGTTCGGCACTTTCGGCTTGGAGTTCAATGCCGAGGATGTCGCCTATGGCGATGATGGCTACATCTACATCGCGGGAACCGTGAAGGATCCGGCAACTCTGGCCACGGAGATGATTCTCGTCAAGGTCGACGATGTCTTCATTCCAGACAGCGCCTTTGGCGGGACCAGCGCCATTGTACCCGCGGCCGGCGTGGTTACCGTGCAGGTTGTTGTTGGCAGCGTTGCCCGATCGTCGGAGGGAAATGGAGTAGCTCTCAGCGAAAACGGGAACGCCTATATCGCCGGACTGGCCCACAACGGCGCGCTTACGCGAATGGCTATTGCGGCTGTCAACACAACCGACGGCGGCCTTGCGGGCACCTCGTCGATTGGCCCCCTGCTGCGAAGCTCGGTGGCTCACGAGATTCTGATCGACTCTCGCCGTCGGGTGGTGGTGGTCGGCGAAGTTGGAGCAACGGCACCACAGACTCCCAAATTCATGATGGCCAGATTTCTCCCCGATGGCACGCCGGACCCCACGTTCGGCGCCCTCTCTGCGGGAGTCGGCTACCACATCGCAGCGGCGACCGCGGGCCCTAGTCGGGGCTTTGATGTCGTTCGCGCACCTTATACGGGCGATCTCGGGCTCGCGGGCGATTCCGTGGTTGACCCGGGCAGTATCAGCCCCTACGTCACAAATTGGCAACAAACCGCTGCCAAGTGGAAGGGCGGTCCGGTCTGCGGCAACGGCATTCTGGAACCGACCGAGGACTGCGAAGCACCCTTTGGCGCCTGCTGCACCAGCACCTGCGACTTCAAGCCGTCGACGGAGGTCTGCCGTGGCAGCGCCGGAGCCTGCGATATCCAGGAGACCTGCACAGGCACCTCGGATACGTGTCCCGCCGACACCGTCGAGTCCGCTGCGACGGTTTGTCGCGCGTCGGGCGGTATCTGCGACATTGAAGAAACCTGCGATGGCGTAAACGTCACCTGCCCGGCCGATGCGGTCGAGTCGGCCGCGACCGTCTGCCGCGCTTCCGGCGG
>DLYX01000360.1:0-5397 GCA_003447545.1 Deltaproteobacteria bacterium
GCACATGAACATGGTGAAACAGTCCGGGTAGTGGTCGCGCCCAAGCATCGCATTGTTTGCCGTGCGACCCTCGCGGAACGGGGTGCGCCCGAACTCGCCGCCCCAGACGATCAGGGTTTCGTCCAGCAGCCCGCGCTGCTTGAGGTCGTTGATGAGCGCGACGATCGGTTTATCGGTCTGGCGCCCTTTGTTGGTGAGCCCGCTACCCAATCCGAGCTCCTCGTTCACCCCGTGCATATCCCACCCCCAGTCGAACAGTTGCACAAAGCGGACACCCTGCTCGACCAGCCGACGCGCCAGCAGGCAGTTGTTGGCGAAACTCGCGGACCCAGGTTCGGCGCCATAGGCGTCGAGCATGTCGCGCGGCTCTTTGGAAATATCCATCACTCCAGGGACGCTGGTCTGCATCCGGAAGGCCAGCTCGCCCTGCGCGATGCGCGTCCGGGTCTCAGGGTTACCGATCTTCGCAGCCTGGATCTCGTTCAGATCGCGCAAGGCGTCGAGGCTCAGGCGCCGCATACCGCGGCTCATGCCCTTCGGGTTCGAGACATAAAGAACCGGATCGCCTTTTGATCTGCACTGCACGCCTTGATAGACGGTCGGCAGGAAGCCGCTCCCGAATGCATTCTTACCCGCGCTCGGGTTGCTGCCGCCGGAGTTCAAAACAACGAACCCTGGGAGGTTCTCATTGTCCGAACCCAAGCCATAGGTGACCCACGAGCCCATCGATGGGCGCCCCTGCCGCGGGGATCCAGTGTACAAAAGAAGCTGGGCCGGGGCGTGGTTGAACTCATCGGTGGTCATCGATCTGATGATGCTCAACTCATCGATCACACCGCCCAGGCACGGCATGACATCGGATACCCACTGTCCGTTCTCGCCGTATTGTTTGAATGTTCTCGGTGAACCCATCAGCTTCGGGACCCCGCTGGTGAAGGCGAACTTCTTCCCCTTGAGGAACTCGTCGGGACAATCAGTGCCATCGAATTTCGCCAACTCTGGCTTGTAATCCAACATGTCCAAGTTCGAGGGCGACCCGGCCATGTGCAGGTAGATCACGTTCTTGGCGCGCGCCGGGAAATGGGAAGTCTTTTGCGAGAGCGGGTTGGTGAGGTCATCCGCGCCGAATGCCTTCGATGCGCCGGATGCACCCAAGAACATCCCCGCAAGTCCGATCGGACAGTTTTTCAGGAAATGTCGGCGCGTGGTGTTCTGTAAGGATTCGAGGTCGGGGTGCATCGTAGTAATCTAGTGGTTAGCGCCTAAGGTTTCATCAGGAACTCGTCGGTATTGAGCAGGACGTTGCCGACCACAGTCCAAGCTGCCAACTCGACGAGGTCCGCGCCTTCGGTTGCGGGGCCGAGCGGGTCGGTGGCCATCGTTTTGGCATCCTCCTGCGATTCGGAGAACACGGTTTTGCACTGCGCGAAGAGCGCCTTCAGGCGTTCCGTTTCCTCGTCGGTCGGCGGTCGGGAGAGGCATTGGCGAAAACCGAAACGGACCTTTGCGGACAAGTCTCCGGACGCAGCTGAAATTTTGCGCGCAAGCGCCTGTGCCGCTTCAATGTAGACCGGATCGTTCAAGGTGACTAGGACTTGCAACGGCGTGTTGGTGCGGATCCGACGGCTGGTCGAAACGACGCGGCTCGGGCTATCGAACTCGGCCAACGACGGGTAGGGCGTGCTTCGCTGCCAACGCGTGTAGACAGCGCGCCGATAGCGATTTTCACCGGTGCTGTCTGTCCAGTCGGTGGACACGCCGAACGCGGCCTTCAGGCCGAGGGGCGGCTGCGGCGGCTGTGCTGGTGGTCCGTACATCTTGCGGGCGAGCAGACCACTAACAGCCAGGGACTGATCGCGGAGCATCTCCGCCGACAGGCGGAAGTTGGGTCCGCGCGCCAGCAGGCGGTTCTCCGGATCGCGCTCTAGTAACTCAGGGGCCACCGTCGCGTCCTGTCGATAGGCGGCTGACATGACTATGAATTTCAGCAGCCCCTTCACGTCCCAGCCGCCCTCCATGAAATCGCTCGCCAGCCAGTCCAGCAACTCGGGGTGGGACGGCTGTTCCCCCTGGCTGCCGAAGTCTCCGACAGTGCGGACGATACCGTGTCCAAAGAGCTCGTCCCAGTAGCGGTTCACTGCGACGCGGGCGGTCAGCGGGTTGTCGCGCGCGACCAGCCAGCGGGCCAAGCCAAGCCGGTTGTTCGCCTGCCCCTCGGGGAACGGATGCAAGGCCTGGGGCGTCCCGCGCGAAACCTGACCCCCGAGGTTCATGAAGCTGCCGCGGATCTGGATGTAGGTCGGACGCTGGGCGGCGGCGGGAAGCTCGCGCATGATCGGCACCTGCGTCACCGGCTTGATCGCTCCGTATTGCCCGCGGGCCATCGCCAAACGACTGCGTGTCTCCTCCAACTCCGGCGCGATGGTGCGGTAGTAAGCGGCCAACTGTTCGACCTGTTTCGCGTCGCGTGCCGCCGGTGCGCGCATGGCGATCGAACGGATCTCTTCAGGTATCTCGCCGAAGCCGTCCGGGATCGGGGTGGTGCTGGTGAGAATACGGATACGTTTCAATGAACGCAGTGGCCTCTCTTCCCCGAGCGTAATCTCCAGCCGGGCGTTGGCTTCCAAGGATAGCGCTTCGTCCAGCACGAAGAGCGATGCCTGCGTTCCTGTTGTGGGCGAACTTTGAAAGGCTGCAGCGATCGCCAGGTTGCCGAGCTTGGGCACGATCGCCTGGTTCGGGTTCGGGGACTCCTCGCGCCGCTGTTCCCATATGACCTTCCGCTGTTGGTCGAACAGGGTGATGTGATACGGCATGATCCGCCTGATGGCCTCGCTGTCCATCCGGTTCCAGATCACGATGCGGTCGATCGGATGGGCGTTCTGCAAATCGACCTCCCACCACGGGTTGACGCTGAGCGCTGCATGGGAGACCGACTTCCCGGCATACAGTCCGTCTGTGTTTCCGTCGATGGCCCGGCTGGCAACGGCGTCGTAATAGGTGCTGCTCTGACGGGCGGCACCGCCGGTGGCAATGTTTTTCCCGCCGCTGAACACCTGCACTTCGGCGAGGTGTAGGTAACGTTGTTCGACGCCAGGGAGGTTGATCCGCACGAACTGCGCGCGCGGCCGGAGATCCGTTGCTCGCGCGACGTTTGCCGAAAAACTTTTCCGGATACCTGCCGCGACATCGGCCTGTTTCGTCTCGTCGGCCGACAACACCTCAAGCCGCAATGCCGTCGTGCCCTCAGGGACATCCTTCAGCGTGACACTATAGACATCTCCCTCAACAACGGGATCGGCAATCAGGATCGATCCGTCATCGGCAACGCTCGTCGTTGCGCCAGACTTCGAGCCGGCACGCTCAGGAATGACTGGAGTCCAGTCGATCTTTTTGGGGAACTGGCGCTCCCATCCGGTCTGGCCAACGAAGAGTGCGTCCGACGGTGCCGTTAACTTGGACTCGAGCTCTTTGACCTCCGCAGCCAGCCGGAGTAGGTCCGCCCGTTGCTCTTCCAGGTAGACCGGATGCAACGGCTGTTCATCCGCCTTGTCCGAGTCTGCAGTGCTATTGAAATAATCGAAGATCTTGAAGTATTCCTCTTGGGTGATCGGGTCGTATTTGTGTGTGTGACACTGCGCACAACTCATCGTGGTGCCCATCCATACCTCCATCGTCGTGTTCACCCGATCGACGATCGCCGCATTGCGGAACTCCTCGTCGTCGGTGCCACCCTCGCTGTTGGTGAGCGTGTTGCGGTGGAATGCGGTGGCGACCAACTGGCTCTGCGTCGGGTCCGGCAAGAGGTCGCCGGCAATCTGTTCGATGGTAAATTGATCATACGGCAGGTTGTCGTTGATCGCCCGGATGACCCAGTCGCGGTAACCCCAGATCGTGCGGTAGGGATCGGTCGCGTATCCGGCGGAGTCCGCGTAGCGCGCGAGATCGAGCCACTTGGTCGCCCACCGTTCACCATAGGCGGGATCGTTTAGAAGCCGATCCACCAGTGACTCGTAGGCATCCGGCGAGCGGTCGGCGACGAAGGCATCGACCTCCGCGACCGTTGGCGGCAGGCCGGTCAGATCCATCGATGCCCGGCGGATCAGCGTGTATCGATCCGCCTCGGCGGCAGGCTTCAGCCCCTCGTCTTTGAGCCGACGGGCTACGAAATGGTCGATCGCGTTGCGTCGCCAGCCCAGCTGGGCATCATCGAGCGGCGGCAAGGGCGGTCGCTCGACCGGTGAATAGGACCAGTGTTTCGCATAGGGTGCCCCCTCGCGGATCCACTGCTCCAGGGTCTTGATCTGGGTGTCGGTCAGTTTGCCGCCGTGATCGGGTGGAGGCATCCGATCATCAGGGTCATCTGTGGTGACACGGGCGATGAGCTCGCTCTTCTCGGGCGCCCCCGGGACGATCACCTCGCTGTCATCCACCGAAGATTCACGCTGGTCGAGCCGGAGGTCGGCCTTGCGCGACTCGGGATCAGGTCCGTGGAAATTGAGGCAGCCGTTCGAGAGGATCGGCCTGATGTCCCGGTTGAAGTCGAGCGACTCTGATGCAGCCCCGCGCTGGGTGCTCATGGCGAGCAGTGCGGAGAACAGCACGACCACCCGCCTTGCGGATGTCACCCGGCAGGTTTGGCAGCCCGATGCCAGAGGTTCGGAACGCCCGAAAGACGTGTCGCGGATTGGATTGTGCATCAATTTTTTTGAAAGTCAGATTCCCAAGCGCTTGCGGGATAGCGGTCATAGGCGAATAGGCACTCGCCTACGACCGCAAAATACGTGGCTCCTCTAAAAGCCTTGTGACTTGCTGTGGAGTTCTCTATCTGGCGCTGCGGCGGCGGCGGACGAGCAGGCCGGCGACACCGAGTATCGAGAGCATGGAAGCCGAGGGCTCGGGGATCGCCCGGAGCTGCAAGGCATTGAAGTGGCCAGGGAAGTTGGGAATGACTTCTATGTAGAGCCCCTGGGTGGTTCCATCCGCCGTGAAGGTGCTGGTGACCAACTGCCCGGGGGTGAAGAACTCAGTATTCGTAAGTTGAATATCTGGTAAGCCGGTAGCGTCGAGCTGGTCTCCATAGATGGCCAACGGCACGGCAGTATTTGGGTATGCCAAAACCAACTGAAGCTCGTACTGTTGTCCATCGACCAAGTTGTCAAATGCGAGGCCGCCATTGCCAGGGAGATTGCCATAGAAGAACGAGACGGTAAGAGCTCCAGCGGGCCCAGCGGCCTCGCCAAGACCCCCATTGAAAATGCGGACTTCTGCATTGCTCCCCACCGAGATACCGCCGGTTGTCAGATCGATAGTACCGGCCTGCGCATTCGCGGCTGTAACGGCAAGAAAATCGACGGAGTTGACCGTTTCGGCAGTGCTAACATTCAGCGCCCCGAC
>DLYX01000360.1:5734-7636 GCA_003447545.1 Deltaproteobacteria bacterium
AGGGTGCCATTCGTCGAAATACCTGCATCCGAGTAGTCCTCCGTGCTGAAGGCCATTGTCGCAGCGTTCGACGCTGAGGCAGATAGGCCAATTACGGCGAAGCCAGTGAGTGTGGATTCGATAATTTTAGTTTTCATTAGTCTTAGGTTGGTGTTCTTCCAATCGCCGAATGAAACTACCATCAGCCGATTTGAGCAAGTGAATCATTCCCAGCCGATTGTGGCAATGACAAGACGTTGGATGAATTCGGCAATTTCTTGTATATTTTCGTCATTCCCCGAATGGCACCTTATTTTTTGAGGCGATGTTGCCAGTATCGTTATCAACGACGTATGCGAACCCGCACAAATCGCCGCAGCTCTCTCGGCGGGTAGGCCAGGAGCCAGATGATTTGCTCGCGGGTTACTGGTTTGGACGATTGACAAGGTGTCGGCGATATCGGCAGGGAACTACGTGATGAGATCGACAGAAGTTTCGACGCCGATCAGCGCATCGGCGAGGGTTACAATCAAGAAAACAGGGGTGGAAATCCCCCTGCCTCAATCGGTTATCGAGGCTGGAGCCCCCCCACCCCTTAACCTCTGGAGTATCACCCACGAGAAATCAGGGGTTTCTTTTTTATAAATATTGACCCCCACGCACTCCGCCAAATCCCGGTTTCCGCGACTCTCCCGCTAAAAGCAATTTCCTAGCAGTCACCCCGTGTTTATCCCGCCAGTCAGCAGGAAAACGGTTCTTCATTTGGGATGACATACAATGTCGTGTGAAACCCTCGGACGCCCCGAACGCGGCTTCCCGCCCCCTCATCTCCCACCAAGCAAGTTCCTCTTCGTACGCCCTTTTTATGGCGTCAGAATATTCAGGTTTGTTTATCTCACCACTGAACAACCACACTCCAACTCGCCGGCATTCGATCCCTATAAATATATCCAATAAATTATAATAACCATCATCTTGACATCATTTTACTGAAACCATAATTCGGAGCAAGCCTACCAAACTCCAGAAAACCTCGACATGGACTACCTACAAATCGGCCTGATCCTGGCCGCACCATTTCCCATTATCGTCATCGCCGCCAATATGGTCAAGACCGAGGCCCGCCGCATCCAAAAAATGAAAGAGCGTGCAGATCGGAAGAAAGGGAGGCGTCCATAGGAGGCGAAGTCCGCTTGAATGAAAGAAAATTCCTAGCAGTCAATTTCCTGCCAGTCTAAAACACTCGCATGAATGAACTCATCGACCGAGCAGCCGCGTTTTTACGAGGCCATGGATACGAAGTGTGCCTGGCCTGGACGGCGGCTTTGATGGTCATTTACGGGAACCAACTTGTTAAGTTTTCCAAAAACATCGCTAAGTCATGGCACTTTCTTTTTCGAGTAGGCTTTTTCGTGATTGTCTGTGCTTTGGGCTACGGCCTATTGATGGTCACTCTGGCCAGCTACCTGAATCGCCATCTATCCCGCCTAGAGAATGGCTGGTATCTCACAACGGTGCTACTCGGATTCCTCACCCTCGGCATTTTAGCTGAGAAAAAGAGACAGATCTAATAATTGCCTCACCACTCAGCAACAACGGAACCATCCAGCTCGGAAATTTGGAAGTCCCTTGAGGGTTATTCCTTGAGCTCGGTTCATGAAAGGTCAAACCAAGACCAGTGAGTTTCCTCAACTCAGTCATTGTTGACTTCAAAACCTCTCCCTTTGCACCAAGCGTTTCACCCCCATTAGTTGGTTCTCATCCCCATGAATAAGAATAAATAGCATTCGAAACCTTCCCTAACATTTTATAGCAAACGGCAACTTCCGCTTCCCCTTTTCCCAATGTAATCCGCCAAACCCCGGTTTCTGCGGCCTTTCCGCCAAAAGCAATTTTCTAATTCTGAATCACCCTAAGACGAAC
>DLYX01000171.1 GCA_003447545.1 Deltaproteobacteria bacterium
TGGTCCTCCTCTTCCTTGGGGAGCTGCTGACCGCCAGCGCTCTGGCCCGCTTCGAGGGTGATCTGGCACGTGCGGTTGTGCTGGCGCTCTTCATCCCCCTGATTATTTCCAGCGGGGGCAACAGCGGCTCGCAGGCGACCACTTTCGTGATTCGAGCCATGGCGCTTGGCGAAGTGGGCCTCAAGGATTGGTGGAAGGTTCTCTGGCGGGAACTCCGTTCGGGCGTTGCTCTTGGTTTGATCCTCGGCGTCCTCGGCTTCCTGCGGGTTTGGCTCTGGGCAGAAGTTTTCGGGCTCTACGGGGAGCATGCGATTCTCATTGGAATTACCGTCGGCATCGCCCTGATGGGCGTTGTTCTGGTGGGGACGACCGCTGGCTCCATGTTGCCTTTTCTGATGCGCCGTATAGGTGCGGATCCGGCCGCAGCGTCAGCGCCTTTTGTGGCGACTCTGGTCGATGTGGCCGGGATCGTCATCTATTTCACATTTGCCTCCTTCCTTCTCGCCGGCACAATTCTCTGAACCGGTTCCGTGCGAGACGGGATCGAAATTCGTCGAGAGCGGAGAGCAGGACCGTCGGGGACCGAGCTTGTATGGACCGTGTTGATCATCGAGCCACAGATCCGGCCGCGACTTTGTCTCGATCCGCGATTCTCTGATCAAGGGATTGTGCGGGGCGGCCCGCTACTGGATCTCGCAGCAACGGAATCGCTTTGGGGCGAGGCTCCGGGCATCCGTCCGGAAGATTGGTTGGCCGCGGAGGATCCCGGCACGATCGGATTTTGTCCTACCAACTGGGGTTGGCAGTTCGGCGCGTGGCTCGTGGAAGGACATCGCCTGCGCGGTCTCCGTGATGATGCGCCGCCGAGTGATCCCTTATGGATGCTCTCTTGGTCTCCCGACCGCGGCTGGCATCAATCGATCAAGGAACTCGGCAGTCCGCTCGAGTTACCTTACCTCGGTCTGGAAATGCCTCAGATTCTTGACGCCGGTGCATGCCTTCCGCTCGAGGCTTTCCTGTCGCATCCCCGCATGCTTGCCGACCTGCGCAACGTTTTCGATTTTGCGGACGGTTGTGGTCCCGATCTCGACCCAAAATTCTGGGTCGAGTTGCGGCGGCGGCTGCCGGCGACATCGGAGGCTGCATATACTCTGCTGGCGGGAGGTTCGTTGCGCGTGAATGTGGACTCGGCAGTTACCGGGGTCGGAGAATTATTCAGGTTGGTCGAGGAAGCGAATCTCCCTGGCGTGCAGGCGAGGGCTGGTGCCTTGATCTTCACCGGTCCCCTGCCGAAGGCTCGCTTGCCCCTGTTCGCGATTGGCGCCCGGCAAGAGGGCGCGTTGGTGGTTGTCGCCATCGATGGCCGGCAGACCGGCGTGCCGGGGGGCACGATCGAAGAGGCCGCAGCGCTCCTGCGCGATCATGGCGCATATACCGGAGGGCTGGGCAGTGCGGGAGGGGACGTCTGTCTGGTGGAACGAACGAGTGGAGGGATGGATTATCTGAACACGCCCTCCACGCTTGGCGAGGGGCCGGCGGAAAGAGTCTCTCGCCGGGTGCCTTCTCTCATATTGATTTGAGAGAGAATTAGGCGAGAATAGAATGATCATGTTGGACACCACAAGGAATTCGTGAGGGCTGGAAGTCGTGAGTGGTTTTTCAGAACTTCTTCTTGCCGCCGGCTATCTCCGTGACCCTGATACTTTCGGGATCATCGGGGCGTTGGACCGCCCGGACGTCGAGACAGTCGAGAAATTCGGGGATCGGCTCACGGAAAAACTGGAGCTTGATCCGGAAGCACTGATTCTGGAGTTCGTCCCGCAGGCGGTAACGGCACGTGGGGAAGCCTTTCTTGTTGTCGCGTGGTGGGATGGCGATTTGACGCCGGAGGAGCGCGAGGCCCTCTCGGATGCCTACCGAGAAGAGTTTCTCTGGTCCGGCCTCTAGTCCCTTTCATGCATAGAGGAAGCCTTCGATCGCGTCGGCGTAATGCTCCATGCTCGCGATCGGAGCACTTCGCGCACCTTCACTGAGGCGAGCCAGCAAACCTTCTTCCTCGACCAGGCGCCGCAAAGCCGCAGCGAGTGCCTTGGGGTCCTCTCCCGGAACCAGAAGTCCGTCCTGTTCCTGCCGGATCGACTCGGGGAGCGCGCCACAATTGGTGCTGATTACGGGCCGCCCGGCGAGCATCGCCTCCCGTGTGGCCAGTCCGAAACTTTCAGGGCAGGTCGAGGGCACAACCAAAGCATCCGTTCTTGCCAGAATTTCCGGCAGGGCTTCGTCCGCAAAGATCCCGTAAGCCCGCGCCCGTGGCTCCTCGCGAAGGAGGGGGCCCAATTGTGCCTCATAGGGGTGTTGTTCCCAGCGTCGACCGTGAAGTGCGAGTCGGAGCGGCAGGTCGTGCAACTCCTGCAGCGCCTCGAGGAGAATATGCGGTCCCTTGTGCGGCAGGAGGTGGCCGATGAAGGTGATCCGGAGAGGATGGCTTTCCGAGATCGGCTCGGTTCGTGAAAGGGTAGCCTCCTTGGATGGTGTGGGCAGCCCGAGAGCGATCGCGCGAGTGGATAGCGTAGGCATGGGCATACCCTGCCGGTGGAGCTCCTCGATAACGAATTTTGAGGGTGTGACGATACGATCGTAGGTATCGAGCGCTTGGCGCAGCGTTTGAAATCGTTCATCCGCGACAAGCGGGCCGGCGGCTCTGGCCGGACTCCAGGGGAGAAGCTGCGCGAGTCTCGTACGAATTCGACCGGCCTCGGAAGGTTCGGCAGCAGAGGCCGCCTCTCCGGATACGCAAGCTACACAGTCCCGCTGCAGCGGACCTTCACAGGGTGTCAGATCTTCGCGTTGCAGCATCACGCGGTGGCAGGCGTACCAGTATTCATGGACGGTGGCGACGCAGCGGATCCCCGCGTCCCGGGCGATCATGGGCAGATCGCCCGACAATCCGATCAGGTGCTGGAAGTGTACGATATCGGGTCGTGTTTTTCGGATTTCCTGACGAAACGCCGTGGCGACGGCCGTCGAAAGGAAGTGATCGCGGAATTGACCGCCTCGAGCGTCGTTGACCACGCTGGTGACAGCCAGATCGTCGACGACCTCCTCAAGGATATCCCCATCGCTGCCCTCGGGGTCACTATGGCGAGTGAAAATACGGACGGTATGGCCTTTTCGGTGCAGAACCCGCGCCAATCGCTGGGTGTGGGTCTCCACCCCGCCAAAGGCGCGTGGCGGGTAGCCGTTGCTTACCTGAAGAATCCGCATGGAATCAGCTCTCGCTCTGCCCTTCGCTCGCTTTGATCTGGCGGACGATATTTTTCTGAAGTTCCTTCAGAGGGTTCTCGCGGATAAACTTCTGCACGTCGCGGTGGTAGCTGGGGTGCATCTGACCAATCTTCAGGTTGTGGCTCTCCCGCTGCTCCGCGGCTGTTTCACCAAAAGAGGCGCTGCCTGCGTGAAAGACAAAAAGATCGTCACAGAGGCGGATCTTCCATTGCGCCGCTTTGGCTCGCTCGCAGAAATCGTTCTCCTCACCGTAGCCCGTGCCGAAATTAGCTTCGTCGAAGAAGCCGACTTCGCGGATCGTGGTGCAGCGAATGTACATGCAGAACCCGACGGCGGTGACGAGTTCGGGCCTTGTCTGCATGCTCGCTTTCCGAACGAGTCGATCGAAGGAGTCCGGAGTAAAGCCCCGGGGAAGCGGATTTTCCTTCATGAATTCAGGAATGCTGCAGATCGTCCCATTATTGGTGAAGGGACTGGCGACTCCTGTCAAAGGATCTTCGTAGACGGAATCGGCCAGTCTCTGATTGAAGCTTTTCGGGACGAGAGTATCGCTGTTGAGAAGCAAGGAGTCGCGATTATCTCTGGTCGCGCGATGCATGCCGATATTTGCCGTGGCGACAAACCCCCGGTTTTCCCGGGCCTGATGGATGCAGACCTGCGGGTGCTGTCCCGCAAGATCGCGTAGCATCGGCTGCATCTGCGGATCCGGACTGGCGTCGTCGATCAGAAAGAGCCGCCAATCGCCGGAGGCATGCGTCAGCACACTTTCGATGCACGCCCGCGTTGCTTCCCGTGCTCCGAAAATCGGGACGATGATGTCGACGCCGCGACGCCCGCGCCAGCGGGAAAAGATCCGCTCGCCAAGTTTCTGAAGAAACGGCACTTTTTCTTATTACCGTGTCTCGCGTCAGGGTGCATATGGGGCGCCTCGGGCCCAAAATGACGATGCTTGTGGGAAAAGAACGGATGAAGTCAGATCCCGGGGGGGCTATCCTGCAAGGATGCACCCGCCCGAGATCGAGGCTTCTCTGCCGCCGGCAAAGAAGCGAACAGGCCTTGGTCTGTTCGCAGTCGCTGTGGCGGTGGCCTCGTGGGGCTATAGTGCCGTGGCGATCAAGGCGGTTTCGACGACCGGTCCGGTAACCGCTTTTTATCGTCTCTGGTTGGCCATTCCGATCCTCTGGGTCTTCATTTTGAGCGTACCCCGCCTGCGAGCCTCCTTGGGGCGGGACTGGCTGTTCGGCTCGATGGCCGGCGGCGTTCTCTTTGCCACGCACCAGCTGTTTTTCTTCACGGCTGTGAACTTCACGACGATCGCCAACGTCACGATCATCGGCGCTCTGCAACCGGTCCTCGTTCTTTTGGTGGCCGCGAGACTCTTTGCCGAGCCAGCATCCCCGCGTGTTCTCGGAGCCAGTCTCGTCGCGATCGCAGGGACCGTTCTGGTTGTATGGGGGTCGCTCGGCGAAGCTGCGGCCGGGTTCGGCGACCTTCTCGGCGTCGGGAACCTGTTTGCCTTCACCGGATATTTTCTGATTTCCAAACGAGTTCGGGAAGGCGTGGGGACGGCAGAATACGTGGTCGGCATGACGACGGTAGCAGGTGTTTGCATGGGAGGAGCCTGCCTTTTCCTCGGCGAAGATCTGGGCTCTCCCTCGGACACGGACCTCATCGTGATTGCCTCTCTGGCCCTGCTTCCGGGGACTCTGGGGCATGTGCTTACCAACTGGGCACACGCACATGTTTCGGCGTTGCAGATTTCGATTGTGCTTTTGGCAGCCCCGGTGGTGGCCACAGCCGGCGCGGCATTTTTTCTCGGCGAGGAGATTACCGGCGTCCAGCTGGCCGGCTTTATCATTGTTTTGAGCTCCATCGGTTTTGTCGTGCTGGCACAGGAACCCGATGAGGCCGAGGCTCTTGCGGAGGGGGTTGCGGGGACAGAAGCTCCCTAGACACTCCCTCGTCGACCTCTGGCACGCTTGAGAAAAAGCCGATAGGCCCGGGCGAGATTATTCACTCTCTGAAGGAAAGGTTCTTGAAAATGATCAGTACGATGCAGGATTGCCCACTGACGATCACGGAGATCATGCGCCATGGAGCGACGGTTTACGGCGCCAGCGAGGTGGTGACGTTTCAGGGAGAATCGAGCCGGCGTGCTACCTTTGCCGAGGTCGAGTTTCGTGCACGGAAGCTCGCACAGGCCCTGGAGAGCCTCGGCGTCAAGCCGGGGGATCGAGTGGGCACCTTCATGTGGAACGACCAGGAGCACCTGGAGGCTTATTTTGCCGTCCCATGCATGGGAGCGGTTCTGCATACCCTCAATATCCGTTTGTTCCCCGAGCAACTTCTTTACGTCATCGAACATGCAGAGGATGACGTCATCCTGGTCGACGATTCGCTGGTACCCTTGTTGGCCCGGATCGTCGGAGACCTGAAGAAGCGACCGAAGTTTATCCTGGTCGGTGACGGGGACGGTTCGCCGCTGGGGGAGACTCTTGCTTACGAGGAGCTGCTGGCCGCTGAGTCGGGCGACTATATCTGGCCGCAAATCGAGGAGAATCAGGCAGCCGCAATGTGTTATACCAGCGGCACCACGGGGAACCCGAAAGGGGTGGTCTACAGTCACCGATCCAGCGTGCTGCACGCGATGGCTTCTGTGTCGGGGAACGGATTTGCTCTCAGCGAGCAGGACAGGGTGCTGATGATCGTGCCGATGTTCCACGCCAACGCCTGGGGCTTGCCGCATTCCTCCTGGATGAGTGGGGCCGATTTCATTCTGCCGGAGCGTCATCTTCAGGGGGAGCCCCTGGCGGCACTGATTGCCGCCGAAAAGCCGACCTTTTCGGGCGCGGTGCCGACCGTATGGAACGATATTCTCCGCTACGGCGATTCGGAGGAGCTCGACCTGTCCTCGCTCCGGATGGTCAACTGCGGCGGTTCTGCGGTCCCGCGGACCTTGATGGAGAAATTGGATCAGAAGTACGGCGTGCGCATGATTCAGGCCTGGGGCATGACCGAGACGAGCCCGCTCGGGGCCATAGCTCATCCTCCCCGCTCCGCCGCTCCCGGCACGGATCTGGATTGGCGGACCAAGACCGGTCGGATTTTTGCGGGTGTGGAGCTTCGCATCGTGGACGACGCGGGTCAGCCGCTGCCATGGGACGGGGAGGCTTTTGGCGAAATGCAAATCAGCGGCCCCTGGATCACCGCGAGCTATTACAAGGACGCTTCCGAGGACAAGTTTCAAGATGGATGGCTCCGGACAGGGGATGTGGGCAACGTCGACCCCTTGGGCTTTGTTCAGATCACAGACCGGGCCAAGGATGTGATCAAATCGGGCGGCGAGTGGATCTCCTCGGTGGAACTGGAAAACGAGATCATGGCACATCCTGCTGTCGTGGAAGCAGCGGTCGTCGCGGTTCCTGATGATCGTTGGGATGAGCGGCCGCTGGCGTGCGTGGTTCTGGAATCCGGTGCCTCGGAATCTGCAAGCGATTTGAGAGACTTTCTGGCCGGCCGGGTGGCCAAATGGTGGTTGCCGGAGAGATGGGCCTTTATCCCGGAAGTGCCGAAAACCAGCGTGGGTAAATTCGACAAGAAGGTCCTGCGCGCCCAGCACGAATCCGGCACACTGCAGGTGGAAACGATCTGATCCAGAGTCGGCGCAGCCTCGGGGAGGGAGGACGGCAGAACAAGAAAAGGCCCCACCGACAGCTGCCGGCAGGGCCCTTCCCTTTTCTTCACGGCGAGTGCCCCCACAGACATGCCGCAAAGCTTTGCAATCGCTGTTATCACAGCAGGTATCGTGCCATGCCTTCAGCGAGGTTCGGATCTTCGATGCGCCAGTCGGATATTCTTCCAAGATACTGTATTTTCAGCAATAAATATAGATTTTGGATTTCGAGTCCGTGCGGCCTCGGCGTCGTGAAAAAGATAACAAATTACGAGGTTCACAATTTGACTCGTGGGGTGTATGAAAAAGCCAACACTGCCGCGGGCTCTCTGGCGTGATTGCACGTTCGATTCCCGGAAGGAGCCTCCATGCAGGCGTTCGATAAACGTATCCGTTCCCTCTGCTCGATCGGGTTGATCGCTTCGGCGATGATGGTGATCGCGGGATACGGCGCCGTGTTCCAGTTTGAGGACTCGATCTGGCCGGGTTTCCCCATGCGTACTAACGGAGCCGTCGCCTTGAAACTCTTCGCGGCGCCGGAGGTGCAGGACGAGTTGCAAGGGCTGGAGGCAGGGATGCGGGTGACCCATGTCGACGGGGTTGCAGTGTCCTCGGGAAGCTCTGTCTACGAGATGGTGGCTGGGCTCACCCCGGGAGAGCCAGTCCGGTACCGGATGGAGAACGTACTTACAGGGCGGCAAAAAACCTTCGTTGTGCCCGTCCAGGAATTTTCTCAGGCGATCGCCTACCGAGTCTGGATGCCTCTTCTAGGGGTCGGGCTGATTTTCATGGGAGCACTCGCGCTCCCTGTTTTCGTACGCACGGACTCGCCCAGTACGCGGGCGCTTTTCATGGTCGGTGTGGGGGTTGCCAACCAATTTTGCTTCGAATTGCCGATCCTTTATTTCGCGCATCACTACTCGTGGGTCCCGCAATTCTTTGGCATCCCGACGGTGGCAGGGGTCCTGATTCTGGCTTTCGTATTTCCCGTGGCTCGCAATCCTCTGCGTTCGTTCCCTCGAGCGACTCTCGGCTTGATCTGGGCGATCGCCGTGGCGTTTGTGGTCGGCGAGATGGTCTGGATGCAGTCGCAGTCTCCGAACTTTTACTGGATGGAATTTTTGCGCGTCAGGCTCCTTTTGCTCGGCTTCGCCCTCTTGTTCTGCAATGTCGCCTTCACGGCATTCACGCACGCGAACACTGGGGTTCGGGGGCAGGCAAAGCTTTTTCTCCGCGGTATCATTCTGGGCGGATTTACGATGTGCGGACTTCTTGTCCTGAATCTCTATGGCGGCGAGCAGTTCTCCTATCTGGAGCCGCTCGTCTGGGCGAATCCGCTCCTGATTTTCTCCTCGACCATTTCCATCGGCATGTTGCGCTATGGGCTTTTCGGTTTTGGTCGCGAGGCCCGGCGCTCTCTGGGGCGGTTGAGCCTTTTTCTGGTTACCCTCAGTGTTGGATATAACGGCTTCGCCTTTTTGGAGATCTTTCTGGATACCGCTCAGGCGTGGGGGGTCATTTTTGCGACCAGCCTGATTGTGATCGCGATGCTCGCCATATGGCCGCGAGCCTATCGTATGCTGGAGGGGCTCCTGCAGGCGGTCTTGATCCCCGAGAGGCAACGATCTCGAGTCACATTGGAGGCGGCGGCCGTCGAGATGTCCGGTATCAGAGATCCCGTAAAAATTGCCGAATATATGGAGAAGATACTGGGTGATGCGCTTGGCGCCTCGTGGGTTCGTTGTGTCCTTGGCTCCGTCGGGCAGCCTCTGCTCGAATTTTCCGCCCGGGAGAACGGACGTTTCATCGAGCCCGGGAGCAGCCTCTACCAACTGATTCTCACCGGGGGCAGCCTGGTGACCCAGCCTGCGGCCGCTCCGGGCGGCGCCCTGTCGGGTGCGGTCGTGGATGCGCGCCGGGAAGGGATCAGCTTGATGGCGGCGATGCCGGCACGGGAGGATCTTATCGGGGCGCTTCTATGCGGCCCGCCTGCTTCGGGTGCGCCCTACACGGCCTCGGATTTCGCTTTGGTC
>DLYX01000175.1:0-1260 GCA_003447545.1 Deltaproteobacteria bacterium
CCGCAATCCTTCGAGCTGACGGCGACCGATTTTATCCGCATAGGCATCCCACACGGCATCCACGATCTCGCGGGAGTCTCGCTGAAATTCGAGTCCACGCTCCGTAAAGCAAACTATCTTTGCCCGTCCATCCTCCGGATCGGCCGCTCGCTCGACATAGCCGAGGCGGGCCAACTCATCGACCGCGAGACCAATCGCCTGCTTGGTCACACCGATCGAGGTAGCCAGCTCCGTGATTCGGGCCCCTTCAAAAGGAAGATGCGCCAAAACGTTCGCATGGGAATTCTGCAATCCCAGGTAACCGCGATCGCGGAACTCTTCGACCACTTTGGAAAAGAAGTCCTGACTGATTCTCAACAGCAACCAGCCCGGGTTCTGGCGACGCAGATCCCCCTGATCGTCTCCTGTCGCTCCCTTTCCGGACGTCGTCATAAACCCGATTTAGCTAGCCAAAGCTTTCCCCGGCGGCAACGCGGGTCCCTGCTAGGTCGAGCGCACGCGAGCGACCGCCGAGGTCGCAGCCATGCGGCCGAAGATCATGCCGTCGGCCAGGGAGGCGCCACTGACATACCCGAAAGCAGACACACCGGAAGTCGTGCGACCGGCCGCATACAGGCCCGCAATCGCGCTCCCATCGGAGCGCAAGACCTCGCCCGTGGGAAGAGTATGTAAACCGCCAAGGGTGAATGCCGCATAAATCGAGCCCTCCACCGTGACATCCAGAGCCCCGAACGGGGGCTTGGTCAGCGGTCTCACCAGAGATGAGCGTTTATGAAAGATGGGATCTTCACCCCGTTCCGCGTGTCGATTGTAGAGATCCATCGTCGACACCAGAGAGCCTTCGGGGAGCTTGAGTGCGGCTTCCAGTTCTTCCCAGGTCTCCTCGACTACCTTGGCTTCCATAAAGGCCTCGTTCACCACGTAGGAATCTGCGTCCAGAAGGTGCCAACAGCGGCCATTCTGTCGAAAGAGAGCCTGCTGCCCAATCTGGCCCGCATAGGCATCTTCGTTCAGAAAGCGCTGCCCGCTGGCATTGACCAGAACGCCCGCGCAGATGCTCTTGGGCGGATAGAGGGGGATCGTGATGCTGGCTGCTTCCATCCGAATGGCGTCGGCGCCGACCGACTGCGCCATCTGGATACCGCTGCCATCATCATTGTCTGTGCCAACGCGCCAGTTCGCGCGTGATGTTTCGGGAGCATAACGCGCGACCATTTCCTTGTTGGCAATAAAGCCTCCCGCCGTAAGCACCACTCCCCG
>DLYX01000175.1:1556-2549 GCA_003447545.1 Deltaproteobacteria bacterium
AACCCCCCCCGCCGTAAGCACCACTCCCCCCAGCGCCCGGACGGCGACCGAACCTTCGACCCTGTGCGCGACCACACCGACAACGGCGCCATCTTCCCGCACGACCAACTTCTCCACGCGTGCGTCTTCGAGCACCGTCGCATCTGTCTTTTCCAGCGATCCGAGGAGCCCCTGCATCAGACGCGCGCCCCCTGCGCCCGCGACCTGCGGCTTGTGCGCGCGCGGCGCGGGACGAGCGATATCCACGTAAGGCCAACCGTCTTCGTTGCCCGAATATACGAGGCAATCATCGGTGGGCGGCTCCTTGCCGGGCTCGGGATAGGTGCTTCGTTTAAAGGGGACATCATGCGCCTCGAGCCAATCGAACATCTCGAGACTCCGGTCACAAAATACCCGGATCTTGGCTTCGTCCGGACCTGGTCCGCAAGCCGCCATGAGAAACTTGAACATATCCTCTGTAGAGTCCTCGATCCCGCAAGCAATCTGAACCGGCGTCCCCCCACCGAGATAGATCAGACCGCCGGAATTGGCCGAGGTCCCCCCGCCGCCGCTCGCCCGCTCGAGTGCGATCACCCTTGCACCAGCCTCACTGGCCTCGATCGCGGCACTGGCGCCCGCACAACCCAAACCGACGACGACCACATCCGCTTCGTGACTCCACTCGGAAATCTGCGATTCGGGAATACATCCCCACTCGATATCACTCATACGTCCATCCCTATCGCACTTCGCCGGAGGAATTCTACGGCTCCCCGTTACAGAAACGAGCATTCTGTTCTATGAAGCGAGTCGAGGTCTTGCACATGGATATTCAGGATAAAGTTGCCATCATCACCGGCGGTGCCCGCGGCATCGGTCGCGCGACCGCTCTCGCGCTGGCTCGCGCGGGCGCCCGGGCAGTCGTCATCGCGGACAACCGCGCGGCACGAGCGGCCGAAACAGCCGAGGAAATCCGCTCGTTGGGGTGCCGGAGCATCAGCCTGGAAATTGACA
>DLYX01000400.1 GCA_003447545.1 Deltaproteobacteria bacterium
ATGGCTCGAGAAATCGGTCGGGTTTTTCGCCCGGCGCCTGCGTTGTATCCTCCACAGCCTCGCCCGTGATCATCGAGCGGAGGGAACGAAACTTGGCTTCCCCACCGACCACCAGAGAAATATCTTCCGAGCCGTCCGCAATCGCCCGAGCCGCATCCGCAAGAAGTGTGCTCTGCAGGATACCGACCTCGACGAGATCCGTCCGCGCACTGTCGGCACCAAATTGATCGGCGAGGATCCTTGCCGGATTCGGGTAATCCCAAATGCCGTTGGTGACGCGAATCGATGAAGCACGGGACAAGAGTTCCTCACTGCCAGCATCCGAGGCTGCGCGACGAGCCGCCTCGACCATCAACGCTGCGGCCTCCATCGACTTCCGGGGGTCCTTCTCCCGCTGAGTGACAGCTCCTGCACCCACTAATACCGGCGTACGATCATTCAGAGACATGCGAGACTCTTAACCCCTTTCGCCGTCGGACGCACCTTCTCCGAGGCCTGTGCCCGGATCGTTTTTTGCGGGCCGCTCGCGTGTCTTGCGCTCAAGCCGCAAGACGCTTTCTTCGTCTGTGAGGTCGGTTATTCGAGCCCGGGGAACCCATCGCAAATCCTTGGATTCTTCACTGATCTGGAGGGATTGCTCCGCGCCGGCAATCAGGAAGTACCGAAGATCGTAATGGAAATGGGCGGGCTCCTTCCGGCGCGCCGGAATCCCATGGATATCGATGTCCAGAGGCACCGGAAATTCGTCACCAGAGGCCTCGATGAAGTCCGCCATTCCGGATTCTTCGCGCGCTTCACGAAGCGCGACAGCAAAGGGATCAGAATCGCCATCGGCATGCCCTCCGAGTTGGAGCCAGCGATCCAACTTCGCGTGATGCGTCAGCAAGGCCCTATTTCCGTCGGAGGAAACAATCCAGCAGGAAGCCGTGATATGGCCCGGAAGGCAGGATCGCGAAAAGCAATCTTCATGCGCCACCGCAAACGCACGCATTCTCTCGATCGTTGCGATCTCCCGGGGGTAAACCGCCTCGTAACGGCGGAGGATCTCAAGCAGATGTTTTCGGTGCATAGGGCAAATCTCCCCTCGAGCCTACCTGATCCCAGGAAGAAAACCCGCGGATACCGAGGGCCCCCGCAATCTCCTTGCCGTTGATCGTCGCCAGAGACCGATCGGGACCGGCTTGCACCAACCCGAAGGACGCCGCGTTCCCCGGCCCAGTACCTCGTGCTTCCACTTCCAGTATAAAAGAACCCGCAGCCAAAGGGGACTCGAGGTCCCACGCGAAGAAGCCGCGATCCGGCAAGCGAACCGCGTCCCAGCTTTGTCCTTCCAGAACCTCACCCGCACGGCTCCGCAGACGAAACCCGATCGTGTGGGCGAATCTCTGGCCATACGTCCATGTGAAAATATCCACCCGAAAGAGGCCCGGCGAGGTCAGGAAAAACTCCTGACAAAGAAGGTCGCCCTCACCAAGAGGTGGACTGGTATCCAGAGGCAATTTCTCAGGCAGAACCGGAAAGGCATCCGGCGTGAGCGCCCCGGGCCAGAACGGCTCTTCCGGCAAAACCGCAAGCGGTGCAATGGCGACTCGCCCGGCCGACGTCGTTTGGCTCCTGCGGGATTCAACACGTGCGAGAAGGTCTTTCATTTCGGGCAGCCGAGAATCTGGACCATAAGCTCCGGCGATATGCTCTCGAGCCTGCTGTCCTGCAGACGCCATCGCGGGCCGTTGCTCGACCGAGGCGAGAATCGTATCCCGCCATTCCTCTACCGTGTCGGCAAGCCAACCGCCGCCCTTGCTCGTGGCGGCGCGATTGCTGGATGTCGGACTGGCGATCGAAGGGACGCCACAAGCAGAGGCTTCCATCACCTTGGTCGCTCCTTTGGCGCGCGAAAAACGGCTTTCCGTATCCAGAGGCGCCAAATTCAGATCCACAGCGGCAATCGCGACCGGCAACTCCACCCAGGGAATCAGCGGACTCCGCGTGATCCGCGCCGCAAACCGAGCCAGCTCTGATGGAAGTGCCAAAGGACCCAAAACCGACAACGTGATCCGAGGATCCTCCTGCATGGCCCTTGCCAACCCGGTCGCCGCTCGAGAAAAATCAGCGTCATGCGTTGCCGTCCCACTGAAGTAGCCGACACGGAAGACTTCGTTCTTCGCATTCTCGCCAGCCAACTCTCTGGCCGTTCGAGCGAGGTCCAATTCATCCCCGCTCAAAGCATCCCGGTAGAGGTGGCTTTCGATCCCGAGGCTTTCGATCTCCGCTACCAACTCCGACGAACTCGCCAGAACTTCGTCGCACAAAGCGAGCACATTTGCATAGCGATCGGCACCCTCACGCCAGAGCGCTCGTTGTTGCGTCTGGGTCAGAAAAGAGGGAAGGCAGTCCGCCTCGCTGCGGAAGATCAGATCATCTACCAGTCCGATCCGCCCGGTACCGGCGGCGACCGCCCGATCCAGCAGTTGCATCACCACGACATTCGCCGGCACTCGATACAGAAATAAAAGATCTGCGCGTGAGGCGACTTCGCTCAGGTCCGGGTGCCGATACGAGAGGACAGAGACCTGCCATCCATAGGAGCGCAGATGGCGAACGCGATGAGACACCGCATAGCGATGACAAAACCCGTCAATTCCACTGACGAAAAGAGCCTGACGGGGCTTCACTCCCGAAGCCCCCTGCCTGTTCTCGCACGACGCATCATCTCGATTTGAAAGTCCTAGTCAGGAATCCCCCCGAAAACCAACCGGTGCAGGCCTGCGCCAGAGTCGCTAAGGCTTTCCTATGCCTTTCCAAGCGGTCATCTTTGATCTTGGCGGAGTCGTCCTCGGCTCCCCGCTTCACGCCATTGCTCATTATGAAAAGGAACTCGGGATTGCTGCCGGGTCGGTCAACCGCGTCGTGGGGAGCACAGGCGAAGCAGGAGCGTGGAGCAAACTCGAGCGTGGGCTTTTCAATCTGGAGCAATTCTTTCCTGCTTTTGAAAAAGACTGTGCCGCAGCCGGGTTCACGATTTCAGCCAGCACGATGTTTGAGCGCATGGGAGCGGAATCCGCGCCGCGACCCATGATGATGCGGGCGATCGAACGCATCCGGGAAGAAGGTCTTCGCACCGCAGCCCTGACCAACAACTGGGCCACCGGCGACCCTGGACCCAATCCCCTGCGCCCCTTCTTCGATGAATTTGTCGAGTCGGCCATCGAGGGCCTGCAAAAGCCGGATCCACGCATCTACGATTTGGTTCTGGGGCGCCTGAATGTCCCCGCCGACGCCGCGGTCTTCCTGGATGATATCGGTAGAAATCTGAAAACGGCTCGGGAGATGGGGATGACCACGATCAAGGTCGATGATCCCGCCGTCGCACTGGCGGCCCTCGAAGAGCATCTCGGCTTTCCACTCAGCTGAGCGCCCGCGGTTGCCGGAGCATTCGGTTCAACGGAAGTGATGCTCCTGGACAAACCAGGCACAGGATTTCCCGATAAATCGCTTCGTGTCGGCTGCGATGATTTCGCGACTTTCCGGATGCGTATACATCTGTGTCCGAAAAGCCTCCGCATCCGCGAAATGGAGCTCGCTGATTCCATCGATCGGGAAATCGGATGGCGAGAGCTGCGCATCCACAATATTGGCCACATATTTCACCAAACCCTGATGATGCTCGAGCGCGAGAGGCTTGTGCTCCTCGATCCAGCATCGGCGAAACTCCTCGCGCGACTGGCCCTCCGGACGCTGCAGGATCGCGATCATCTTGAATCGACCACTGGGCCCCGCCGGCTGATCAGGCACCTCAGGCTCCTTTTGCACAAACTCGGTTGTTTCATAGGCTGCTGCTGATCCCAGAAAGGTATTCGTATCCGCGGTCACAATTCGCCGTCCCTCGTCCGATGCGTAAAGGCGATCGCGAAAATCCTCGTTCGTCGCAAAGGATAATTCCGCAATCGAGTCAACTGGCACCAGCGGCTCCCCGCGCGGCCGCTCGACGAGATTCACACGATAGTGCTGCATGGTGGGATGGTGTGCGAGGGCCAGAGGCACATGGTTGGTCAGAATTCTTTGGCCATACTCCGCTGGCGAGAGGCCCTTTTTTCGCGTGCAAAGAAAAATCATCTTGCGCATCCCCATGCCTTCGCCCGAGCCGGCGCGGAGGTCAAACTCCAGACAATTCCACAGGCGTGGATTCCCGGGCGGAAAAGCACCTTGCCATCGCGGGCCTCACATGAGATCCTACGGCCGTAGAGGAAAATTTCAGCATGATCATCCAGTCGAAAAATAACCTGCGATTGCAGGCCGGGAACGCAGTCGCCCCTATGTCTGCGATCGCCCCGCATGCCTGCCCGCAGACGGTGCTCGGTACCGTCACCGACACCGTAATGTGGACCACCCCTCTTTGCGCCCGAATTACGCGCAAAGACGTCGGTGGGCGCAACGGCCATCCGGAAGGAGTCTCCTGAGAAGATCAGGAAGAAAAAGACTCCGAAAGGAAGCTAGGCCGTTGGGTTCACCCCAGCGGCCTTTTTTTGTGGTGTCGTTCCGACTTTCAAGGCACCCCAACCGGCCCCGAACGGGCCCATAGGAGAGAAAAAATGGAAAATGAAGAGTTCGATCCCGGCGTCTTCGGCGACCGTATCCGGGAAATTGTGCGGGATGAGCCCAAGGCTTTCGCTTATGATCTGGGCCTCAGCCTGTCGGCGGTCTACAATTATATGAACGGTAGAGTACCGACGACCGATGTCCTCTTCCGCATCGCGAGGTATTCCGGCCAACCCATGGAATGGTTCCTGACCAGGGAGGTCGATGCGTTTGTACCGCGCGCTGAGGCGGCTTGAAGCAGAGGCGCGAAGCAGACCTCCTGTCCATGGCAGGGCCCCTGAAATCTGAGGGACTCGACCCGAACAAAACGGGCCCCGAGTCTTCCGAGGAAAACGGGGCCCTGCTTTTTTTCGCCCTTACCAAACGAATACGCCCGAATGACCGAAGTCATTCAGGCGCATATCCGATGCAAATACCACAGCGAACCGCCTATGCGATCCGCTGAAGTCTCAGAAATTGCCGGTTCCGGTGGGGCGATGCGAAACGAGTTCCTCGATCGACTGACTCGGCTGCACCAGAGTCGTCTGCTCTTGTGAGTTACCCAATTGTTCAATCGCGCGACGCGCGAGCTTGCTCGGCTTGGCATGCCCATTCTCCCACCGATTTACGGTCGAGAATGTCACCGCCACAGCATGGGCAAACTCCTCCTGCGTCAGGCCCAGGCCCTTGCGAAGCTCCTTGATCTGCACACCATTTAGCTGATCGCTCAAATTCATCTTCCAATCCTCCATATGCCACGGTCTATGGTGTACTCATCGACAATTTCCTCGCTCACATTAGGGTTTTCGCTCATGCCGGGAGAAACCAGCACCCGCAGGAACGCCGGAGATCGTGACTCAAGGCCACTCCAATCAGCGAAGACCAGTAAAAACGGCCCTTTATCGTAAGCCAGAGCGTCGAAAATAGCGCTTGCGCTGTGCAGGATATTTTTTCTTCCAGCGCTGTGCCCTGTCCTTATCGCGGCGCCCGGCTTGCCTGCCGGGGACCTTTCGCTAGGAGACAAGGATGGCCGCCAGTTCCGATGAAATATTCGACGCCCTTCGCAAAGTGAAATTTCCGGGCTTCTCTCGCGATATCGTTTCATTTGGTGTCGTGCAGAAGGTGGAAGTCCTCGATGGCCACACCATCGTCACGCTGGCGCCGCCGGCCGGAACTCCCGATCTGGTCGACAAGATCACCCCCGAGATTGAAGCCATCGTGGCGAGTCTGCCGGGAGCAGCCCCCCTCAAGATTGCGCTTGTCGAAGCCAAGCCAAATCCGGCGCAGGCTCGACAACCCGCCGGACCGGCCGACGACCATGGCCACAGCCACGCGCAAGCTCCAAAACCATCAGGCCCCCAACCGATCGATGGAGTGAAGAAAATCATTGCTGTAGCGAGCGGCAAAGGGGGCGTCGGTAAATCCACGGTCGCCGTGAATCTTGCCATGGCCCTGCGCGAGCACGGCAGCGTGGGCCTGATGGATACCGATATCTATGGGCCTAGCGCCCCGGTGCTCCTGGCGGCCGAAGAGGAAAAAGCGCAGGTCACCCAAGAAAAGCGAATCGTTCCCGTCCAGACCCACGGGATCGCAATGGTCTCGATGGCCCTCTTTGTCGAGCGCGAAAGACCGATTATCTGGCGTGGGCCCATGTTGACCAAATTGGTCAATGAGTTCATTCGCAATACCGAGTGGGGCGACCTCGACTACCTCGTCCTGGACCTTCCTCCGGGCACGGGAGACGTGCAATTGACCCTTTCCCAGACTCTGCGCATCGATGGCGGCGTGATCGTGACGACACCGCAGGATGTTGCTCTGGCCGACGTCCGCCGTGGTGTGCGCATGTTCAAACAGATGCATGTCCCTGTCCTCGGTGTCATCGAGAATATGGCGGGAATTATCTGTCGAAAATGCGGCGAGGAGAGCAATATCTTCGGGCGGGGCGGTGGTGCTCGCATCGCGGAGGAACTGAGCCTCCCCTTCCTCGGCGAAATCCCTCTCACCCCGGTCATCCGAGAACAGGGGGACGCCGGGGATCCAGTCGTCGCGGCCCTCCCTGATGAACCAGTTGCCGAACGATTTCGGCAGATCACGGCACAGGTTGTCGCCGGCTGAACTCCCTCAATCGGTGATGGACTTCTGCCGCAACCAATGGTCGCAGATGACCAGAGCCACCATCGCCTCGACCATGGGAACGGCTCGCGGCAGAACACAAGGGTCGTGGCGCCCCTGCGCCTCCAACTGACGGCTTTCCAGGTCTCGGTTCACCGTTTCCTGCGCCTGCCGAATCGTTGCAGTTGGCTTGAACGCCGCCCGGAGAACCAGCGCCTCTCCGTTCGAGATTCCACCCTGCACGCCTCCGGAACGGTTGGTGCGAGTTCGGACCCGATCGCCTTCGGCATAAAAAGCATCATTATGCGCCAATCCGGACAACAAGGTGCCCGCGAATCCTGATCCAATCTCGAAGCCCTTGCATGCAGGCAAAGACAGCATCGCCTTGGCCAAATCCGCATCGAGTTTATCAAAAACCGGTTCCCCAAGACCCGGCGGCACACCGTGAGCCACGCAAGTCACAACACCTCCGAGAGAGTCTCCATCGCGGCGCGCGGCATCAATCGCCTCAATCATCTTTTCGGCGGCCTGCGGATCCGGGCACCGAGTCGGCCCCGCCTCGACCGCAGCACGATCGACAGCCACCGGATCGACATCGGCATGGATGTCCCGGACCGAACTGACCCAGCCAGTAATTGCCCCCATCCCCGCTGTGGCCAGAACCTTGCGGGCGATGGCTCCGGCAGCCACGCGGCCGATTGTTTCTCGAGCACTGGCCCGGCCACCACCCTGCCAATTTCGCACACCGTATTTGGCTTCATAGGTATAATCAGCGTGCGAAGGCCGAAAGGTATCCTTCATATCTTCATAGGCCTGAGGACGCGCATCGGAATTGCGCACCAGGATGCCGATCGATGTTCCCAGGGTCTGTCCTTCGAAAACCCCGGAAAGAATCTCGGCTCGATCCGCTTCCTGACGTGGTGTCGTCAATCGGCTTTGGCCCGGGCGACGTCGATCCAGTTCCAGCTGAATCTCCTCGACCGACAAGGGAATCCTCGGAGGGCAACCGTCCACAATGACGCCGACACCGCCGCCATGAGACTCGCCGAACGTGGAAATACGGAATTGATGACCGAAATGGGAACTCACAGAGGGTAGCCTAGCAAAAGGAGCCTACCCGTCGCGAGCGACGACAGGGGCTGGGCCGATCGTCGATTTCTGGCGGGTTTGACGAATTTCCTGGGCGATCTGGTGCAATTCGAGCATTTGAAAATCAAGCGAGACCTGTTCGGCTTCGCTTGCACAGGCGAGACGGCTGGGCCCGATGGTCTTTTGTGCCCGCTCGAGAAGTTCGAGGACCCGGGCGGAGTCGGCACCCGGCGCCGCAAAGAGGCGATAAAAATCGCGCGTCGCATCACGGGTTGTCGCCATCCGGGCCGGGCAATCGGGAAAATCTTCCCAGGCGGCGGAAGCGCCATGGGGGCTCGCCAGCACCAGAAACAGGAAAGAAATGAGGGTACGCATGGTGAATTTCCTTCGCGAGGGGGCTAGAAAGGTCAGAAAGCGGCTCAAAAGTGGAATTATACCCGATTCCGCCTCCCCAGCGCCATCCTCTTATCAAGACCTCGCCCCGCTCTGTTGGCTTTGACTCCCTGAGCCACCGTCGCTAAACCGGCCACCCAGACGTTGCGCCCCGGATTCGAAGGAGAAAATGTTGCAGGCACCTCGGAATGGAAACTTTCTAAGAAGACTCGGCTTCCTTGCGCCCGCCGCTGTCGCCTTGGCTCTCGGTCTCGCGGAGCGCGTCGCCGCAGAGCCCTATATGGCGGTTCGAGAGGGACGAAAATGTTCGACCTGCCATGTGAATATGACCGGCAGCGGCATGCGGACCCTGCTTGCCAATACGCATCTCGAGGAGATCACACACTACCGCGAACTCTTTCCCGAGTTCGAATCGGTCGAGGACACCTGGAACGGTCAGGTCACCAGCTTCTTCTCTCTCGGCGCCGACATTCGCGTCGATAATTCGCTTGTTTTTCAGGACGAGCCGAACGCGCAGGGACAGGTCTCCAACAACGAAGTGTTCCGCGGCCGGGTCGACGAGAATATACTCGACCTCCGCCAGGCCGATATCTATTTTCTCTTTGCTCCTGTCCCCGATTTTCTCGAAATCTATCTGGACCAGAGCTTCGCGCCGGGGGGCACCAGCACCAAGGAAATCTTCGGGCTCCTCAAGGGCGTTCTGCCCGGCAATGGCTATATCAAGGCAGGTAAATTCTTCCTCGACTACGGCCTGCGCACGGAGAATGACGACCTGGCCAGTATCGGCATATCTTCGCAGAATCAGTTTGTCCGGGCTCGGACCGGCAGCGATTTTGATGCCTACCATCCCGGCATCGAAATCGGTTTCCAGCCGGGACCGTTTGCGACCTCCTTGTCGATCACGGATGCTGCCGGCGCGACCACGGACCCCCGCATCACCGCTAACGCCTACGGCGTTTTCCGCGACATCCCCGTGGTCGACAATATTCTCGCCGGTGGTTCCTTCATGTGGGTCCCCAGCGACAACGGCGACACGTACAATTGGGGCGTCTACGCCGGGTCCAATTTCGGTCCACTGGAATATCAGGCCGAGGTCGACTTCATTCAGGCGCGAAACGATACGCTCGGGATATCCAAGGGTACCTTCGTCGCTTATGGCGAGTTGAACTACTTGCTCCTCGGCTGGATCAATACGAAATTCTTCGGCGAATACGCAGATAATGATGGCCGATGGGAAACAGCCGATACGGCGCAAAATCGCTTCGGTTTCGGCATCGAGCCCTTCATCGGAAAATTCCTGCAGCCGCGAATTTTTTATACCGTCGCCAACGGACCGAAGGATCGACCCGAAACCAACCAGAATCGGCTGATCTTCGAGCTGCATCTATTCTTTTAGTGAGCGGACTTCCAAAACTTGGCGGGCGTGCCGCCCTGGCAGGACTCCTCGTCCTGCATTTGGTTCTGACCCTGCTGGTGACACCCGTTCGCGCGGAGCCACGCCCTCCTCGACTGGCATTTCCGCCCGAGTTCTCCATCCCTGCCGGCATGGAGGCCCGGGTGCAGTTCTGGGTCGATATCTTTGGAAGATACTCGGTCCGCGACGCCATCGTTCACGACCGCAATCACCCGCATCGAATCGTGGCAACCCTCTCGATGCGTCGAGGAAACCAGCGTGAACGACGCCAAATACAGGCGCGCTATGCGGACCTGCTGCGAGAAATCCAGCAAGCCAGCTCGCCTGTCGAGCGACGCGCCATCCTGAATCAATTCAACGGCCCGGTGGATCCCCGTTGGCTGCAGATCCCGCCCGAGGACCTGCGCGTTTTCCGAGGACAGTCGGAGACATTCAGCAAAAGTCTGAAGCGGTCCCGTTACTATTCGCGGACGGTGCGAGGGGCGTTGGCTCAAGCCGGGCTACCACCACTTCTGATCTACTTGCCCCATATCGAATCCTCGTACGACCCGAGCGCACGATCCCATGCGGGTGCCCTCGGCCTGTGGCAACTCATGCCCAATACGGCCCGCCAGTATATCCGGGTGGGCGGCCGCGCCGATGAAAGACGCGATCCGGAGCGATCCACTTACGCCGCCGCGCAGTTCCTGCACGCAACCCACCGCTCTCTGCGCAGCTGGCCCCTGGCGCTTACCGCATACAACCATGGGCCGTCAGCCGTCGCGCGGGCGATCCATCGGCACAGCACGACAGACCTGGGTGAGCTCATCTATCGGAACGAGAATCGTCGCTTCGGATTCGCAGGCGAGAATTTTTATGCGAAATTCCTCGCCGCGGCGCACCTCGGGGAAAACGCGGACTACTATTTCCCCGACATCGACATGAACGAGATCGTGACCCATACCGTCCGACGTGGAGACACCCTGTGGGGAATCGCACGACGCTACGGAATCAGCCTTCGGGCCCTCAAGCGATCCAATGCCCACCAACTGGCGCGCTCGAAGTATCTGAAGCCGGGAGTTCGGCTCCTCGTCGAGGGATAATTCCCCCTTCAGGCGAAGTAGGTCTCCACCGCGCCCGCCTCGATCGACAGTTCGACGACCTCCCCGCCTCGCCGGACCCGAAAACGCAGTGCGGCACCGGGGCGCTCGGCGCGAAGGCGCTGATACAAATCGATCCTATTCGCAACCGCATGGCCCTGAAGAAGCAGGATCGAATCACCCGGGATCAAGCCCCCTGCCGCGGCAGGACTTTCCGGGAAGATCCCGGCCACAGCAAGATGATTTCCTACCATCAAACAGGTCATCCCGAGCCACCCTTGTGACTGCGGTGTTCGATAGACACCGTCTCTCTCGATAGCATCGATCATCGCCAGAGAACCCGCACCCGGGAAGACCACCGTAGGCCGGCCGGCATGAGCCATGGAGAGAGCGGCAATACCCAGAACGCCGCCCTGACGATCCAGCAGCGGTCCCCCACCGAGACCCGGGTTCGGAGCCGAGAAATATATCGCGGGATCGAGAGCAAACTCCCATAAGGCGTCAAAGGGGCTGGTGCTGGTGACGAACCCGGAGGCCACCCGACGCTCCTCTCCCACACTCGCGACGACAAAGGCTTCGCTCCCACGTTGTGCGAGACCTCCCGGGGACAGCGAGAGGGCATCGAGACCGCTCTCCTCGGGAGCAACGATCCCCAGCCCCGAAACGTAGTCGATTCCGAAAACACGTCCTTCCACGCGGCGCCCATCAGGGCATTGGACCTGGACCCGGTCGGCTCCGATAAGCAGATAATACGCGGTCAGAATCAGCCCGCCACAGGAGGTCAGAACCACTCCGGTACCTGCCCGCTCTGTCCCCAATATCGCTGCCGACCTGTGATTGGGGTCAATCCGAGTCTCCAGATGCACCACGGCAGGGAGCGCTTTGCGCAGGAGATGAACCGAAGCGTTCAAAGCGCTATCCCAAAACAGGAAGGATCCGGCTTTTCTGAAGCTGGCGAGCACGTGCTCATGGATAAAATCCGACTCAAAGAAAAATTTCCCGCCTCTCGACTGTTTCGTTTGATTCAGAAACAGCACGGGCGTCGTGCATTATGGCTGAATCAGGGGAGCGACCGAGAGAGTCTTATGGCCTTCCGGCCGACCGCGCAACTGACGGTCCGACAAGATGGGCGAACAGAGATCCGCCGAGGGCGTGAAGCTTCTCGTTTTTCCGAGCACCCTCTGGAGCTCATCTCCGAGTTCGTGCGCGAGGGGTCTGTCACCGAAGAGTTGCCCTCGGCCCCGCCGCGGACCTTCGGATTTCTCGCTTTCGATTTCGCCTCCCGGATAGAAGCGCGGCTAGCCTGTGGGGCGGCTACGGAAGATCCGTTGCCGCTTGCCCATTTTGCACAATTCGCATGCGTTCTCGTCTGCCGACAAGACCCGAGAGCCACCAACGATCTCTGCACCATCACCGCCTTTGGCGACAACCTCGCTCCGATCGTGGCCGAGCTGGAAGCAGCTCTTCAGGAGCCATCCTCCGAGGAGGACGCTGCGGGCCAAATCTTCGAGAGCGAACTATGCGAATGGCCGGATAAAACCCGATACCTCAGAGCCGTTTCGCGAGCACTCGACTACATCGCCGCCGGAGACATCTACCAGATGAACCTTGCGAGTCGCTTCGTCGTCGAAAGCACCCTGTCCGGTCTCGAAGTCTTCGAGCGGCTGCAGAATGCTCAGCCAGTGCCCTTCGGCCTTTATTTCGCAACACCCGAATTCGAACTTCTCTCCAACTCTCCCGAGAGGTTTCTCAGGGTCCGAGGCGACACGATTCTGACCGAGCCAATCAAGGGAACGCGGCCTCGCTCTCTCGACAAATCGCGCGACCGAGCTCTCGCCAAAGAGCTTCGGGAAGATCCCAAGGAGCGCGCCGAGAATATCATGGTGGTCGATCTGGAGCGGAACGATCTGGGCCGCATCTGTGCTCGAGGCAGCATCGACGTCCCCTCGCTTCTGCGCGTCGAATCCTGGACGACCGTCCACCATCTGGTGTCGACAGTCGAAGGCCAACTCCGCCCCGACGCGAATTTGGCAGCCATCCTGAGGGCGACTTTCCCGGGCGGCTCAATTACCGGAACGCCCAAAATTCGAGCAACGGAAATTATCGCCGAACTCGAAGAACAGCCTCGCGAAGTTTTCACTGGATCCTTCTTCGCCTTGCGCTCCCCCCGAGATTTCGATTCGAGTATCCTGATTCGGACCGCATGGGCTCGGGACGGTCGATTCACCTACCACGCTGGTTGCGGGATCGTCGCCGACTCTGTTCCTGAAAATGAGTACGAAGAAATGTGGGTCAAAGCTGAGGCATTTCTTCGAGCGATCGATCTCAAGACGGCGAAGCCCGCCAGCGGAGCCAACTCTTGAAAACCTCCGCCCGCGTCTGGCTGAACGGGAAAATCATACGCGCCCGCGATGCCCGCCTATCGATTTTTGACCGAGGCTTTTTATACGGTGACGCCGTATTCGAGACCGTGCGACTTTATGGAGGACGACCCTTTCTTTGGCGACGGCATCGCAAGCGCTTGCAACATAGCCTCGATCGACTCGGGCTACCTCACCCGGAAAACAGGCTGGAGGACGCGATCGCCGAACTCTCCGACGCCTGTGCACTCACCGACGCCGCCGTTCGGATCACGGTGACTCGCGGAGTGGGCGAAGGCTTGATCCCCCCGAACGACCTGTCCCCCACCTTGCTCGTTACCGCGCGAACCATCCCCGAGGAACTGGTCGTCCAGCGCAGGACGGGGGTCTCCGTCATTCGCCTGCCCTTCGGAAACGGCGGGCAAAGTGTGGTCACGGGCCATAAAACCACCAGCTATGCCGCGGCGGTTCAAGGGCGGATGGCGGCGGCTCGAACTGGAGCCTATGAGGCGATCTATGTCGAGGCGGACGGTCGGATCAGTGAAGCGACCACGAGCAATGTCTTTGCCATATTCGGACGAACCCTCCACACCCCACCACTGGAAGCTGGTTGCCTGCCGGGCATTACGCGCCAAATTGTACTCGAATTGGCGAAAAAGGCCGAACTTCGCATCCGCGAGGTTCCGATCGAAGCCGACCGGCTGGACCGAGCATCCGAGATCTTCCTGACCGGAAGCGTGATCGAGATCCTGCCGGTTGCCAGCCTTGACGGGAAAGCCCTGACAAAAATAGCCCCGGGTCCGATCACCACGCAGTTGTCGCGCGGGTATCGGCAACGCGTTCAGCGACACCTCCGGCAATCTCGCCGCGATTCCGCTAGAAGCTGAGGCCTGATGCCCGTACTGGATGCCCGCGAGATCGATCGGAGCTACGACCAACAAACCATTTTGGCCAACGCCGCAATGACTATCGACGAAGGCGAGCGAGTCGGCTTGGTGGGCAACAACGGTAGCGGGAAAAGTACTCTCGGACGTATTCTTTCCGGCCGGGAGAAACCCGATAGCGGGACCTTGGCCCAATCCCGAGGAACGCGGATTGATTATCTCGAGCAGGAACCGGTTCTGACTGCGGGAAGCACTGTCCTGGAAGTCGTATCGGAAAGTCTCGTTCGATGGACGGCGGCGAGGAATCGACACGATGCCGTCACCGAGGCGATGGCCCACCCCGATGCCGCCGACAAAATCGAGGACCTGATCCGTCAGCAGGCCTCAGCCGCCGACGAGATCGAACGTGAGGGGGGCTGGGAACGCCTGCATGAGGCCGAGGCCATTCTCGGGAACCTCGGAATCGACGATTCCAGCCGCAGGGTAGATACCCTGAGTGGAGGTGAGCGCCGACGTGTGGCACTCGCACGAATTCTGGTCGATGCTCCCGATCTCGCAATTCTTGACGAACCAACCAACCATCTCGATATCACCACCATCGAGTGGCTCGAGGACTATCTCCGTAATCGCTTTCGCGGGGCCTTGCTCCTGATCACTCACGATCGCCGAGTCCTCGAGAATGTGACCGACCGGACTCTGGAAATTCATGCCGGCAAGATCAACAGCTACGCCGGAGGCTATGTCGCATATCTCGAAGCTCGCGCCGAGCGCGCCGCGCACGAGGAACGTACAGAAAAAAATCGGCAAAACTTTCTCCGACGCGAGCTGGAATGGCTGCGCCGCTCTCCGCAGGCCCGGACCACAAAGCAAAAAGCTCGTATCGATCGAGTCGAAAATATCCGCGATCAGGCCGGTCCTGAAAAGCAGAAGAAAATCGAAATGCAGGCGCAGAGTCGACGTTTGGGCAAAACCATTCTCGAAGTCGCCGCGATGGATATCCATCGCGACGGCAAGGATCTGGTGTCGGATCTCACCTTCGCCCTGGGTGCGGGTGAACGTATCGGAATTGTGGGACCAAATGGTACCGGAAAAACCTCTCTCTTTCTCACCATCCTCGAGGAAATCTCGCCAGCCTCGGGATCGCTGACGATCGGCACCAATACCCGCATCGGCTACCTGGATCAGAATCGCGGTGGCCTCGAACCTGCCGAAACGATCTACGAAACCCTCAGCAACGACCGCCAGCAGGTGAAGCTGGGAAGCGAATCTCTGGGAATTGCCGCCTACCTCGAGCGCTTTCTCTTCGATCGGCACCAGCAGCGCTCCCGGATCGGGACTCTTTCCGGAGGCGAACGCGCACGTGTTTGTCTGGCTCGCCTGCTCGCCGATGAATCCAACTTGCTTCTTCTCGATGAACCGACCAACGATCTTGATACAACGACACTGGCGGCTCTCGAAGAAATGCTGCTCAACTATGCCGGGAGCGCTCTGGTGGTGAGCCATGACCGCTGGTTCCTCGACCGAATTGCGACATCGATCCTCGCTTTCGAGGGGAACGGCCGGGTGGAATTACACGCAGGAAACTACTCTGAATATCGGGAAAGGAAGGCGGCGCTGCCGACGCGGGCCAAGGCGAAATCCGGCGCGTCCAGCCCCAAGCCTGCGATCGCCAAAACACCAACCCGAGCCAAAAAATTAAGCTTCAAGGAAGAACGGGAACTTGAAGCAATTCTAGCCTCAGTCGAGATTGACGAAGGTCGCATCCATGACCTCGAGGCCCGACTGGCCGACCCCGAGACCTATAAAAAAGGCGGAGAGGCGATCAAAATTCTTCAAGCCGAACTCGCCGAGGAGCAGGAACGCTTGCTCGAGAAGATGAACCGATGGGAAGAGCTCGAATCCCGGAAGAACTCCGAGAAGCCGGCCGGCTGAGGCGGACCCCAAGATCGGGCCGGATCAAATCTCGCTCCGTCGCCGCAAAAAAATCAGTCGAGCAGGTCCGGCTCTTCTGTGGCCAGTTGCTGGTAGAGCCCCTCGAAACTGAATACCCCCGCTGTCTCACTGCCGATTTGTTCGCAGGTGAGGCGTGCAGCCTCAGGGCGAATCAACGTCGGCGTGCCCGCCGCCTCGGCCATGAGTTGCGACTCACAACTGCGCTCCAGCAGAAGATACCAGAAGACAGCCGAGCCGACGTGCCCACCAACGGTAAGAAGACCATGGTTCTGGAGAATGACAGCCTTGCAATCCCCCAAGGCAGCGCCGATCCGATCTCCCTCCGCCGGGTCAAGAACCACGCCCCTGAAGTCGTCGAAAAGCGCATGATCCTCGTAGAAGGCGCAGGAGTCCTGACTGATGGGGTCCAGCAGTCGACCGAGGGACGACCACGTCTTGCCGAACATCGAGTGAGAATGCGCGGCCGCATGAACATCCGGGCGCGCGGCATGGATGCGCGAGTGGATCGCGAAGGCTGCCTGATTGAGGAAACCCTGCCCTTCGACAATTTCGCCCGCGTGATCGACACGAATCAAATCCGAAACTCGAATTTTCGAGAAGTGGAGTCCAAAGGGGTTCACCCAGAAAGTTTCCGGGGCCACCGGGTCACGAACCGTAATATGTCCCGCGGCCCCCTCGTCGAAACCACGCCGGGCAAAGATTCGGAAAGAGGCTGCCAGACGCTGCTTTTCCTGCAGTTGCCGCTCCTCGGCAGGGGCCTCAACTGGCTGTTCGGGAACACCGATCGCTTCGCTATTATCGAGCATTCTTAAATATGTACCAGAATCGCGCTCTTCTGGAAGCAGATTCGAAAACCGGCTAGGCCTTCGCCATGGGCTTCCAAGATCGTCTCGACAGCGTATTCGGCATCTTCAACCAGATCGTCTCTCCGGTCCTGTTTGCCGATTTCATTCTGGGCATTCCCCTGATTCTTCTGGTTCTGATCGCCGGAGGGGTCTTTTTCACCGTGCGCTACGGATTCATCCACGTAAGGCTCTTCAAACATAGTATCGACTGTATTCGAGGCCGCTATGATGACCCGGATGATCCGGGCGAGATCAGTCATTTCAGTGCGCTGACCTCCGCACTTTCGGCGACCGTTGGCTTGGGCAATATCGCCGGGGTTGCTGTCGCGATTGCCGCCGGTGGCCCTGGCGCCATCCTGTGGATGTGGGTCGTTGCTTTCTTCGGCATGAGCTTGAAATTCTCCTCGAGCACACTCGCCCAGATCTACCGCAACGTCGACGATCGCGGCCATGTTCTGGGTGGACCCATGGTCTACCTGCGAGTCGGCATCCGGGAGAACTTCCCCAAGCTGGGATGGGTCGGTACCTTTCTCGGCGCTCTTTACGCCGTCCTCTGTATTCTCGCTTCCTTCGGCGGCGGGAATTTATTTCAGGGGAAAATGAGCTTCGCGATCGCCGGCGAAGTTATCCCCAGCCTGTCGAACTCGCCCATGGCGCCCTGGTTCGCAGGGGCCTTCTACGCCGTTCTTGTCGGTGCGGTCATTATTGGAGGGATCCGCCGAATTGGGGACGTCACCTCGCGACTTGTTCCTGCCATGTGCCTTTCCTACGCGGGCGTCTGTGTCTTGATCATCCTGCTGAACCTGTCAGCCGTACCCGGCTTGCTCGGGGACATCGTAACCCAGGCCTTCACCCCGGCAGCAGCCTACGGAGGATTTCTTGGCGTCTTTATTCAAGGGGTCCGGCGTGCGGCCTTCTCCAACGAAGCCGGCATGGGCTCAGCCTCGATCGCACATGCGGCAGCTCGCACCGATGAGCCCGTGCGAGAGGGCGTCGTCGCGATGATCGGTCCTTTTATCGATACGATTTTCATCTGTACCCTGACCGCACTCACGATTTTGCTGACCGGTGTCGCCGAACCTGGTCAGGCAATGAACTGGACGGAGGGCGCGGTCCTGACAGCGCGAGCTTTCGGAACCCTGAGCCAGGCTGCCGAATATCTTCTGGTCCTCGCCGTCTTTGTCTTCGCCTATTCGACCATGATTGCCTGGAGCTATTATGGGGAACGGGCGAGCGAGTTCCTGTTCGGAAAAGCAGGTATTTTGCCCTACCGGGTGGTCTACGTTTTTTTTGCGGCGATCGGTCCGGTGGTCAGCGTCGCCAATGTCCTCGATTTTTCCGACTTGATGCTGCTCGCATTGGCCTTCCCGAACCTCGTCGGAATGCTGCTGCTCGCAGGCGTCGGGAATCGCCAAAAAGATGCGTAT